>JAHEMV010000702.1 GCA_024643455.1 Cytophagales bacterium | reverse complement strand
ATAAACCACTTTCCTTTGAACTTTACCATGCCTTCGATAAAGGTCACGCTATTGACCTGGCCAGTCAATTCATAGTCTTTTTCCGGCCTTATAAATGTATCCTCAGCTCTAGCTATAGAATTGATTGGATTTTCAGCATCAAACAAGACTTGTACTCCAGCCCAGGTTAGTCGATCTCCATCAGGACGTCCATTTTCTGAAGGTTCACCATTGGATATCCCATTATAAAAAACCAATATCCCATCGTCAGTCAATAATGCTGCAGGCCCTGGTTCGCACATGATATTATCCACATTAAGTTTGTCAGGTCTTGCCTGAAGTGCAGGCGCATAATAGCTGCCATCATTTTTCATTACAGGTTCCCAATGTATAAGATCATCGGATGTAGCCAAATATAATTCACCAACATTCCAATACATCCAGTATTTTCCATTGATTCGGGTGGCAATCATTTTATCACCTACCAGCGTACTGACAATCAAACCGGATTTAAAACTTGCCGTTTTTTCAAGTACCGAATCTATTTTTTCAAATACGACTCCATGTTTCCTCCAAACAACGAGGTCATCAGAAGTGGCAATACAAAGCCTTGTTTTTTCACCATTATAGGCTGTGTAGGTCATGTAATAGATACCGTGTTCGTCTTCAACAATCCGTGGATCTTCCACTCCACCTTCCCATTCCATATCTTTGTATTGGTCATTTTCTGGATAAAAAACCGGGACTGGATAGCGTTCAAAATGAAGACCATCATCGCTTACTGCCAGCCCGATTCTGGAGGTTCCATTGTATTTACCAACAAAATCTTCTGCGCGATAAAGCAGGTAAACCTTCCCATCCCGCACAACGGCGCATGGATTGAAAATATCTTTTCCTTCCCACATTACCGAATCCTGTCTAACCGGGCAAAACCATTTGGTTTCCAGTGGACCGAGAATTGGATTTACAGAATCTACTTTTGTAAAAGGGCCAATCATCCAGTCATTATCATTGACTTCACGAGCTGATTTTTGATTACATGAAAAAATAAAACCAATTGAAATTGTTAGTAAAAATAGAATGGATGTTCTCATGATAAATAGAAATATTTATTTTATGAAAGTTAGGCAAAAAGAAGGAGATAATTTGAAAATTGGTGAACAGTCGTGCTTTATAATAATTTCCAAACTGTAATTTTCTATTGTTTAGTTAAAATCCAATTTCTTTCAATTTCACTAATGGTCAACCGTTCTCTTAACGAAAAAAATCAGGATTCTCATTCATTTTCATCAATTGGAACGACTACTCTATTCCCCCACTTAGCTCCCATCCTTTGAAGACCACGCTCAACTAAATAATAAATGACAGGAACGATCACTAAGGTCAGAAACATAGAACTACTCAGGCCACCAATCAATGCCCAGGCAAGCCCGTTTTTCCATTCGGATCCCGCGCCTTGTGCCACTGCTATCGGCATTAATCCGATCACCATCGTTATGTTGGTCATAAGGATTGGTCGAAAACGAAGCTTGGTTGCTTCAATTAATGCCTCTCTTAACTCCATTCCTTTTGCCCGGAGATTGTTCGTGAAATCCACTACCAATATGGCATTTTTTCCAACGAGCCCGACCAGCATGATCATACCTAAAATGGAAAAAATACTCAGCGACTGTTTGGCCAAAGCCAATGCAAGCAAAGCACCGATGATGGCCAAAGGAATGGAAAACAAGACCACAAAAGGATAATAATAGGAATCGTACAATGCAACCAAAATGAGGTAAACCAAAATAATGGAAATCGCAAAAGCTGTTGTCATGGTCAAAACTCCATCCATGGTACGCTTGGTTTGTCCGCCAAAGAAATAAGTGACATTTTCAGGAAGTTCTGTTTTGCTCAGTGCCTTGCGTAAATCCGACCCGGCTGATCCTGCTGGCCTGCCAATGACCTGGGATTTGAGCGTTACGGACTTAGCACGATTGGTTCGTTCGAGCAAGGCCGGACCCGGTTTTTCAACAATTGTCACAAATTGTTTGAATGGGATGGGCTGACCCTTGTTGCTCATAACCGTAAGGTTCTGGATATCACTGATGTGTTTTCTATTGAAGGCATCAAGAATGATATTGATATTGTACTCTTCACCATCATCAGCAAATTTAGCGTCCTGATTCCCGTTGAAGGCTGTCCGGATCGTACCGGCAACCTGTGGCAAATCCACACCGAGCAGTTCCATTTTTGTCCGGTCAATTTCCACACTCAATT
>JAHEMV010000701.1 GCA_024643455.1 Cytophagales bacterium | reverse complement strand
AACACCAGGCGATGCGCAGTATGCCATAGGTTCTCCCATTTTTGATCAGGTAACAATTGATGTAGGAGCTGGAAAATCGTTCATCATTGACACAAAAAATAATTCTTTGCAAAATAAATACATCCAGTCCGCTACGCTGAATGGAGAACTGTTTAACCGGACCTGGATTGATCAATCCGAAATAATGAGTGGCGGTATTTTGTCATTTGTTATGGGATCTGAACCAAATAAAAATTGGGGAATCGATCCGGATTCAATCCCTTATTCCATGTCCAGATAACTTGTAAACACTATGAAGAAAGCAACACTATTTTTAATCTTTATCTTTCCAATAACCATTTCTGTTTTATCCCAGAATAAAACAAAACAGAATTTTATTATACACGAGGAATTGATTTTTCCATACCAAAACGAGCATGTGCATGGCAGTAGCCTGGTGATTCTTCCGGACGGCGATAAACTTGCAGCATGGTTTCAAGGCAGCGGAGAACGCACTGCTGACGATGTGAGAATCATGGGTTCACGACTAAAAAAAGGAGCTAAAAACTGGTCAACACCTTTTCTCATGGCCGATACCAAAGGAATCCCAGATTGCAATCCTGTTTTATTTTTAAACAGAGAAAAAACACTTTTTCTAGTCTGGATTGCCGTACAAGCCAATCAGTGGGAAAACTCAATTTTAAAATTCAGGACATCTTCCCATTTTGAAACAGAAGGTGCTCCGGAATGGGACTGGCAGGATAATATTTTATTAAAGCCAGATGATTCCTTTGCCAAAGAAGTGGAGAATAAATTTAAAGATTTACCAGAGAACAATTCAGGTTGGGCAGCCTATGCCCCACTTTATGATGACATGATTATCGAAGCCAGTAAAGATCTGTTAAAACGAAGTATAGGTTGGATGACCCGCATTCATCCACTGATTTTAGAAAGTGGTAAGATTCTTTTGCCATTATATTCGGATGGATTGAATATGTCTTTGGTGGCCATTTCAAATGATGATGGAAATACCTGGAATCCAAGTCTTCCTATTGTTGGAAGGGGACCGATCCAGCCTGCCTTAGTTCAAAAACAAAATGGGGAAATTTTAGCCTTTATGCGCGATAGCGGGGACCCTCCTAGCAGAGTGCACAAAAGTATTTCCAAAGATCAGGGAGAGTCCTGGAGCGCTACAACAAAAACCGAAATCCCCAACACAGCCAGCGTTGAATTACTTCGTATGCATGATGGTAAATTTGTTTTTCTTGGAAATGATATTGTCGATGGTCGCTATCAATTGAGTTTATATATTTCCGATGATGAAGGTGAAAGCTGGAAATGGAAGGTTCGAATTGAAGATGAAGCCAATAAGGATGGAAGTTTCTCCTATCCATGCCTTGTGCAAGATGAAAAAGGGCTTTTACACATGACGTATTCCTATCGAAAAAAAGAAACAGAAAAATCAATAAAATATGTAGTACTTGATCCAAAAAAAATCACGAAGTAATTACTACTTTTTTCTAATTATATAAATTAATAAAAAAATGGTGATAGTGAGCAGTGAAATCGTTGCCCAAAGTTGTCGATTAAGTATGGTTTGGTTTTGTGTTATTGTAAAAATTGCTTTGTCTCGATACTCATTAAAATCAAGTGTATCCTTAAAGACTTTTGATCCATCACTCATTAAGTCGTAAACAACATAACGATCCAGATCATTTTCTAAAAAGGCTTTTAAGTTTTCCTGGGCTACCAGTACTTTCTTATCCGTTACTGATGATTGATTCTTTTGTTGGGCCAAAGCACAGACTGCCGTTACAAACAATAGAATTAAGGTGAGATATCTCATCAGCCGTTTGGTGATTACTAGTATAAAGATACAATTAGTTATGAATAATACGACACTTAATCTTTATATTTTACTATATATTATAGTATAAATCCTGTTTGCTTATTGAATGTTTTAAAAACATGAAAATATTAAAACCTAACTCTTCTTATTAATAGCCTTTTTAATTTGCCTATTAGTAATACTATTGATAAATCATAATATCATTTAACTTAAACTTTTATGAAAAAAAATATATATAGTGCACTTTTTATGTTGAGCCTATTTTTAATATCGTGCTCATCTCCTTCTAACAATAAAGAAATAACCAATATGCCCGTTTACCGGGATACACCTTATTTACAGGATTTAAGTGTTAAATATTATTCAGAGGAAGAAAATACAGATTTATATAGTGTTTTTATGGATCGGAATGGGG
>JAHEMV010000700.1 GCA_024643455.1 Cytophagales bacterium | reverse complement strand
CCTATCCAAAAAACAGTGCCAAAATCCAAAGTACTGTACGGTAAATTGCCAAAATAAGTATCAAGGGATATGTTTAATTGATGCATTTCCCTTTGATTAAAGGTAACTCCGAAACCTGTATGAATATCCGGTTTGTATTGATTTTCTTCAATAAGCTTTACATCACTACCAAATGCAAGATTAAGTTGCGGTGTTATTATTAAGTTGCCCTGGAAGCCAAGTTGGCTCATAAACCTTTTCCTAAATGTGTTTGGTGTGATTACATATCCTATGCCAAAATAAATATCTGAATGCTTAAAATTAAATAAATAAGTGAAATCAATTTGTTCATAGTTTACAGTTTTATCGTTGTAGTCGTAGTTACGATTTCGCAAAATATAATCGTCCCCAAGGTGCGAGGAAATATGAAAAACCTGTATTCTTAATTTTTGTCTGTTCTTTGAAACGTTTAAGAATCCACTGGCCTTAAAATCAGTATTCAGTAATCCACCGCGCAAAGTATTTTGATCAAATCGGAGGATTTCAAATTGTGTGTAGGAGGCGGCACCAAGGGCCAAATCAAACTTTGTAGAAAACATATTCCAAGACAAGAACGATTTTCTAAATCCCAGGTTCACTGGAATGTATGCAGCTTTGTTTTCAAAATTTGAACTATTTAAGAAGAAAATGCCAGCGTAAGGTTGTACTTCAAGGAGATCATATTCGAGCATTGGGAAAATGCAATTTTTTGGGAACCACTCATATTTTGATTCCTGTGATAAAACAAATTTGCTAGTTGCTAGGGACAGTGTAAAAGATAGAAAAAAAATAAAGGTTACATTGTTTCGAAGTGACATTGCGCTTAACTAAATAATATCAAGATAGTAAATATCAAATAAATAGATATCTTCTGCTGAAATTATATTGCCTATAAAATCACATTTTAATTCTGCGTCGCCATCAAACCATTTTTGAGCTTTTTAATTATTTGTAACGCGATAATTAATGGGTACTAGCCTTACAATTTGTAATTTGAAATTCCTTTTTATTCTTAACTTTAATTAATGAGGTAATCGAGTCTTATGGCGAGAAAATAACAGATCTCAATTCCAGGCTCTGTTTCTTTATTGGGAGGAATAATAGATTAGGAAGAGAAATATTTTTAAAATGCAATTAATCTTAATCGTATGAAAAACAATCGACGAAACTTTTTAAAATCTAATTTAGTTTTAGGGCTTGGAGCTGCTGCAACAGGAATGTCAATCGCTAAAACGGAAGCCAGCATTAACTCATTAATCTCCAAAGAATTCGATAAAGAACAATTACTATCACACTATTTGAAATGCCTTGGCGGACCTTTCCCAGAGCCAAGTCCTTTGTTCCCCAAACTCCTTGATTCAATAAAAAAGGATGGCTATCGCATCGATACTTTAAGTTACGAGGTAGAACCTGGTGATCGCGTTTCAGCATTATTATTGGTGCCTGATAAAATAACAGAACGTAATCCGGCTCCTGGGATTGCAGTATGGCATCAGCATAATGGAGAATATCACCTTGGAAAATCAGAACCTGCTGGTCTGTCGGGTAACCCAATGCATCATACAGGTGTTGCATTGGTAAAGGAAGGCTATGTTGTACTTTGTCCTGATGCCTTGTGTTTCGAGGAAAGACAGGACCCTACCGGGATATTAAAAGGTGGCGAATATGAGCGCTTTGAGTTTCTTAGTCAAGTAGTTCGGGGTCGTAGTCTTGCATGGAAAAATATACTTGACATGCAGCGAGCAATAGACTTGTTATGTGATCAACCGGAAGTAGTTGAAGACAAAATTGGATGTTATGGTCATTCTATGGGATCAACTCATGCATGGCTGGTTGGTCCGCTGGAACCACGGCTAAAATGTATCATAGGCAATTGTTGTTTGCCCACCTACGAAGCAATTGAAGAAAAACACATATTGCATTGTTTCCCCAATTTTGTCCCAGGATGGAAGAACTATGGAGATACGCCTGAAATTGCCGCACTTATTGCACCGCGGTCGTTGCATTTAAATCTTGGAGAAAACGACTCTGGAAGTCCGATTGAGTCAGCCAGGAGAGGTGTACAGCGAATTGCTGATGTCTATTCAAAGATGGATGTACCAGATAATTTCTCATTTTTTATCGAACCAGATACCGGACATGTGTTGACAGACACTATGTGGGAGCACGTAAAAGAATGTTTTAATCGGAATTTGAAATCAGTATAGATTCAAGAATATGTAAAGTTTGTAT
>JAHEMV010000699.1 GCA_024643455.1 Cytophagales bacterium | reverse complement strand
GCGCGTACGGTGGCTGCTCAGCCATATCTCCCAATTCGAATGCTTTGAGCAGATCGTTCTGATACAAAGTGGTGAAGTCATCCTTATCACTAAAACTGTTACCACGATTCTGGATGACCCAATTGATACGATTGTCCTTCGGACCGCTAAAGAGCATGGTGTCAATGGCCTGGATAGCCAATAACGAATCGATATTCTGACCAAAGATCGAAGAAAGCGAAAAACAGGAAAGGATAGCTGTGGTCAACAGACCGGGAAAGTAGGCAAATGATTTCATGCCCTAATTTAATTTTAAATTCCGGGATTCTTATGATGGACAAATTGAATTTTTGAACAAATACAAAAGTCGGCACAAAATTTTTCTACTACGCTTTGTGCGTTCATATTTGAGAAAGGAGATGAGCAGGGGAAGATTGAATAAAAAAGTGGGAACTGGAAAGCTCCCACTCTTTTATTCAATTACTTTATCCGGATACTGTGCTATTGTGCCCTGATAACCGAAAATTCTCCATTAAAATTAGTTTCTCCGCCTCCCCCTTGCCCATTTCCTCCACCATTAAGCACGCCGCTAATAAGCCCTTTGATTTCGCCTCCTACCGGTCCATACTCGATCAATTCCAACTCAAGACTTAACAAAAACACAATTTGATCATTAGGCAGCTTAATAATTCCTCTAAAAGATCCAATGGTGCATTCCCCAGGTTCAAAACCAACAAAATCAAATGTAAAGAACATTCCGCTTGACGATCCATCATCTGCGTAGATAGAGGTCCTTTGTTCTGCATATAAGATACTCGCTACCGGGTTGGTAAAAACATATTGCCCCGGAAAACCTTGAAACTCGAGGTTAAGAGAAACAAAACGTTCTTCGCACGCCCATAACGTACCGGCATTACTCACTTCTGCATAATCAAGTTGTTTTGGATCACTCCGCTTTTGTGTAGATTGATCCAGAACAATAACTTCCATGCCACCCAAAGAGCAATTAATGAATTCCTTTTTAAAAGATCCATCAATTGAATTAATCGTTGAAACATAATGATTCGTGCCCACAGTAATAATCGCAAGTCCATACTTGATTGGTTGTCCCTGGCAATCTACTCCAACACCCGTGATCGTCGAAAACAATGGTGTTCCTGTCAGACCAGAAATTGTCGCTGTACCATATGATGCATCTTGAGTAAAAGGCCCTATATGTTTAAAATAAACAATATTGTTACAATCGTCATAAATGGTCAGACTGATCGGTTCATTTGCCGGTAGATTTTCAAATATTGAGCCTGAGTTATCAGTAAATTGACATGATACTGTCTGCGAAGACAATACAGTAAGGCATACTTTCAAATTGGTCAATGGATCTCCACTTTCAGCAACAAAACGTCCATACCATTTCACTGATTGATTCCATTGGTCGCAATTCCAAACTGTAAAATGACTTACCCTGGCTTCATAGCCAGTGCCATTAAACAAACCAATACCATCTTCCTTCCACTCCCCGGTTTCTTCATCGAAATACCACATTGGAATTTCTGAAGGGGCATTTTCGCGCATGGTCTCCGGAACATCAATTCTCAGGTCTACCCGTTGCCCTTCTTTTACCTTCAATTCATCCCCTGAAGCGGTATGGATTTCTACAGCCATCATTCCGTAGCTTGCCAGTACACCTTGCGCTCCAAATGAATTAACCGCTTCCAGCATGCCTGGCATTTTAACAGATAAATCGGGATCATCTGCTAAGATTGTGTAACCACTGATATGGACTTCCCCATCATAAGGAGTTCCATCTTTTAAGACAACAGCATCACGTGGAAAAATCACTGAAGAAGACTGACTCATATCAATCTGTCCACCCGTAGTGGCAGAAAATGATCCAACTTCATTTTTTGCAAACAAAACCACCTTTGCATATTGTATTTGTCCTTCTGACACATACAACGTTCGTGTCCCACTAAAAAAACCGGGTTTGTTTACTGTCACATAGGCACGCTCGGCCATGACTCTATTTAGGATAACGCATGTCCCTAGTTCATCAGTCTTAAAAAATTCATTTTCAATCTTTATATCAGCGTCCGGTACCGGCAAGCCATCGATATCATTAACCGTAATAAAAATAGATGAGGTAATCGTTGGTGCAGGATAATCGACCGGAAGGATTTCTGAATTGACACATCGTAGTCCTAAAACTAATAGTAGTGCCAGAAATGGTAGTTTGGAATTCATGCGTAGTGGTTTTACGTGCGTAAAAAATCGTGG
>JAHEMV010000226.1 GCA_024643455.1 Cytophagales bacterium | reverse complement strand
CCAAGTTTTACCACCGTTAAATAGATCTACTTTTATAGCAAAGTTTAGTTGGAAGCCGTTTTACTTACACTGTTTTTCAGCATTCCAGTGGGCCAACCCATATGATATTTATTAAATATATCTTGTTTTGCATCATTTAGGGTTTAGATGAACCTTTTCCTAAAACCTCCACTTTCTTACTTCATTAGTTTGAAGCTGTATTTGGTCATTTTTATAATCTTACTTCTTGTAATTTAAATCTTTCATAAAGAAAAGGGTGTTTTTGCTTAACAATCAATAATCACAAATCAAATGTCATGATCGATCAGTGCATTATAAAAATATATCAAAGAGATAAAAAGGTATTTATCCCTGAATTCGGGGCCATTATTTATTCTGAATTTAATGATAAAGTGGATTTCAATGAACTTTTGACTTTCGATGACGGAAAGGTGATCAAAGAAATTCAAAATCAACAAACAATCCCTGAAGAAGATGCAAGAAAAGCATTAAATAAATATATTCAGAAGATAAAAAACACACTTAAGAAGGGTAAATCACAATTTATCGGAGGTATTGGCTATATCGTACAAGATGAACAAGGATCTATAAAAATTCAAAAGGAAAAACCTTCAAATGACATATCTAAAAAAACAATAAAATCTGCGTCTCCTATTTCAGAAGAAATTTCTAATGAAGGCAATCAGGAAGAAACAGAAGTTGATCAAATAAAAAAAGATACCAAAGAACAAGAAATAGAAATCCAGGGTTCTACTGATTTACTTGAAGAAGATACCGTTTCAGAAACCTCCATATTTGAAAAGGCACAAATATTTCCTGCCGAGGATAATGAAGATGACGAAAATATTTTTTCCATGGAGATAGAAGACAAATTTGTTGATGAGAATGAAACGGAGATCAATGGAATAGAATCTGAGCGAAGGAGCGGGCTTAAAATTGCCTTACTAATAATTGTTCCATTACTACTCATAACAGCCGGAGCATATTACTTCTTAAATTTTACTAATACTGATAAAGCAAAAGATAATCCCAACCAGATAGCATCTGTGGAATCTATCCCTAAAAAGTCAGTTTTGGAGTCCCCTGAAAAAGCCAAGGATGGATTAAAAAGCGATGTGACTAGTCATGATACAGTAACCCCAGTTTCCAACGCACAAATTGATCAGATAGATGAAGACAAAACTTTTTGTCTGATCATGGGCAGCTTTAAGGTGGAAAGCAATGCCGATAATTATCAACAACGTCTCAAACAAAAAGGATTGGAGTCGTATAAATTTAAAGGCAGAAAAAAATTCTATTTCGTTGGGATCCAAAAAATTGAAGGAAAATCAAATGCTGTAAAACAATTAACTGAAATAAAGAGGCAGATTCCATCTGCCTGGATTTACAATAAAGATTTATTGTTGTAGAAACAATCCTATTTGGAAAATCATAATAGTGATTTAGTTTTTAAATTCATCTAAGCTCACTCAAAGATAATTACATTATTAAACCGTAACAGCAATGAAATTAAATACCACCAGCCAGCTCCGAGATAACCTGCATGGATTGAATATAATTTAAAGGTGCTGGAATAACAGATATATCCCAACTTGTCTGCCATTAGTTGTAGGCATTGCAATATAGCATGTTTGGAAATCAGTTGGCTTTTTCCATAAACCACCAATGCAATGAACAAAAGATTCTTGATCGGAAGTGTAAACTGAAATCTGGGAAGGTATCTATTTAAATATGACCTTCTAAAGAACTTAACTCAGCCCCACGCATTCTCTTGGTATGTTACATCCTTTTTGGCAAATGATTTCGGATTATTTGCTAGTTAAAATTTATGTTAATATGGGTAATTGAGTAGAATGAAAAACTCTTATATAATAGTTTTTTTCAACCCTGACAACTGTTTGAATACATCTTTTATGCAATCGTTAATTTTCACAAACTTTAAATAAAGTAAGAGCAAAAATCTTTACAGGATCATCTAAAAAGGCATCTATTACAAATGCATGCCGATGGAGCACTACAAGTATTATTTCATATCATATTCATTTGTTGATTTTGCCAGGCGAATCAAATAACTTAATTTAGGCAATCAAAGAATTTTTTAGCCTAAATCCGAAACCATGAGGAGATTCACTAAGTTATTTTTGCTTTTACTCATTATCTCTTTAATATCATGCAAAGAGAATTCCAAAAAAACACATCCAGTACAGAAAAAAATTATTGTTGGATACGTTCCAGGTTTTCGTGGCAATCTGGAAAGCTTATCAATTGATGCTAGTAAGCTGACGCACATCAATTATGCTTTTGTTGATGTAAAAGACAGTATGGCCTGGCTTACTAATATTGAAACAGATACGGTCAATTTTAGAATTCTTAATAAGTTGAAAAAAGTAAATCCGGATCTTAAAATTCTGATTTCAATCGGTGGTTGGTCATGGAGCGGTAACTTTTCAGATGCAGTTCTAACATCCAGTTCGAGACATAAATTTGCAAAAACCAGTGTAGAAATTGTAGCAAATAATGACCTTGATGGTGTAGATATCGACTGGGAATACCCGGGTCAAATTGGCAATAACAATGTATTTCGACCGGAAGACAAGCAAAATTATACGCTTATGTTCAAGGCAATCCGAAAAGAATTGGATGAACTCTCTAAAAAAACCGAGAAGTATTACGAGTTAACAACAGCTGTTGGCGCTTCACGCAGTTATATCGAACATACGGAAATGGGGAAGGCCGCAAAATATCTGGATTACGTGAACCTGATGACCTATGACTTTTATACCTCTGGAGATTCGGCAGGCCATCATTCAAATCTGTATCCTCCTGAAAATTATGACATGGATGCATCTGCCCATAAAACGTTTAATGTTTTTGTAGAAGCCGGAGTGCCGGCTGAAAAACTGGTAATGGGACTACCCTTTTATGGTAGAAGCTGGATAATGAAAAGCGCCGATAATTATGGCATCAACATGCCAGTGGCAGAAAGTGCCAGGGGGGGAGGATATACCTATATCAAAGATAGTTTGGTTAATAAAAAAGGTTTTGTCAGACACTGGGATGAAAACGCAAAAGCCCCATATCTTTTCAATGAACAGACAAATCAGTTGATAGTTTATGACGACGAGGAATCTGTTAAACTTAAATGCGAATATGTTATAGAAAACAACATGGGTGGGATTATGTTCTGGCAATATGCAAGTGATACTAATGAATATTTGCTGGACGCTATTAATGAGTATCTTTATCCATAAGGAGAACAGCGAATCATAGAATCAACCCCAACAAAAGTAACTGTCGACAAATATTTTCTATAAAATTAGAAATTGAAGAATTGTAATCTTTAAAACTTCTTTGTGTGCGATGGGAAGGATATACAAACTTGTGCGACATTTATCAGAAAAATCCGTACTGGGAATAAACGTGATGCTCCTGTAAAAACTTTTGTATCGGATCAAGCAGAAAACTTGGGGAGAGATTAATAATTTGTCTTTACAGGGATTAAGAGCAATGATGAATTAGTAGATAAGATAGATTACTTTTAAGGTTTTGACACCATCATGTAAATATTTAAAAATAACAAAAGTCCCACAAACACCCCATTAATTATTAAAAGGCAATAAAAAGCCCTCACTACTTTACGTAATGAGGGCTTCAAGTAGTCCGTAGGGATACCAAACCTTTTTTATCAATTCTTTCCTATTCTTATCAAAATATAGCTCAATGTTGCGGTTAAGGAACTTTTTATGGATTAGCATGTATGTTTAGATTAGGTGAATTATATTTGATTTAAGCAAAAGTGATAGGATCAAAAATATAAACTATGACACAAGAGAATCATTTAGAAAAAGAAGATCTCTGGATTATTTTATCTTTAGTTAATTACGCCTAGGTATTAATTTAAAGGATTTAGTCGGGTTAAAATGTTTTTTTATAGGTGCTAGCTACAGGATTTATTTATAATATTCTTACTAAAAAACATATGGGGATTACCACATAAACGACTTGAAAATTTTTATTTCTTTAGAATTAATCGGTTAAATTTATTATTCTAAATTCTCCAGCATAGTTTATTATCTTAACAGATACCACATCTTTAGTTAATTTGCATACTCTTGAAGATTGCGAAAGGTATCCGCTCCCATGATAAAATTCCCTACGTTCAATCTTACCAGAAGCATATTTTATCTCAGCAAATTCCTCATTTTTATTCAACTTTATTGTTTTTTCATTTTTTGCCTTTGTTTGAAATACTTTCATTTCAGCTGAATTTTGAGCTGCCAAAATTAATGAACTGCCGTCTGGTTTTGAGAGATCTGCCATTCCTTTGGCATCCCCGTCTACGAAAAAGCCAGACTCCCTTCCTGGAACAGCATTAAAATTACCCATTCCATCTCCTGATAGAAGCAATCCAATAAATGCATCATATCGACCTGTTTCTACATCTGATGAATAAAAATTGCCTACCAATAATACATCCGCATTACCATCTTCTGTATAGTCATTCGCCAGCATACCAAAAACAGGTGCAAATTGAGCTTCTGTTGGTAAAGCATGTACTTCAAAGGCACCATTACCAAGATTTTCAATATAAGCAGAACTAAAAAAACGACTGTCAGCCTTATAAGCTCCCTCCAATTGTTGATCTGTGAATATATCAGATAGAGTTGCATTGGCATAATCCTGGTATCGCCCAAATCTTCGATTTAAGTAAGGCATCTGCTGAGTCATGATACTAAGATGATAGATCGGATAACTTTTCCCCTGCACATAATAACTGATAACGGGATCAACCAATCCGTCACTATCAAAATCTTTCGCTATAATCTGCATGGGTTCATCCAGTGTGGCTTTGAATCGACTGTTTAATCCTAAATTTCCGGCGACATAATCTATATCTCCATCCTTATCAAAATCAGCCCCTGCCAGGCTATTCCACCATCCTGAATAATCAGCTAAGCCTGATTTTTTAGTTACATTTATAAATGCTCCTTTTTCATTTTTAAAAATAGTAATTGGCATCCATTCTCCGGCTAGCATCAGGTCGGTCCACCCATCATTATCATAGTCTGTCCATAAAGCAGAAGACAAGAGTCCCACATGCTCCAGACTTTTATTTACCAGAGATGTTACATCGGTAAAGCGAGGATTGTCCTTATCTTTACTGTCATTTCGAAAAAGATAATTTCGAGGCGGAATGGGATAGTTTTCTAAATCCACTCGCCCACAAACAAAGAGATCGAGGTCTCCATCCTTATCATAGTCAGTCGCACAGACCTGAGATCCGCAAACTCCATTCTTAGGCAGTGCCGTTTTACTTGGATGGAACTCTCCGTTTCCGTTATTGATATACAATCGATCGGAGTAAAATGGATTTCCGGGAGGCAATCCAGTACCGCCGCTAACGACATACAAGTCGTTGTCACCGTCCTGATCAGCATCAAAAAACAAAGCCCCCATGTCTTCGTAATTTGGATTATCATGTAAATTATAAGAGGAAAACACTCCAGACTTTTTCTGTATGAATATCACACCCTGAGAACCAGTTGAACCGCCAATAAAAAAATCATCTAAACCATCTCCGTTAACGTCTCCCACAGCAATTCCGGGTCCCTCACGGGAATATAGATGCGGCAACAAAGGTTGAATATTAAAATCAAGGAATTCACGCTCTTCATGCTTGTAATGAATCCCTGTTTTATTGCTTACTTCTACAAAATATCCTTCATCCTGCATTGAAACTCGAACATGTTTATTATCCAATGCTGCGTCATTATAACTTAAATTCAGGTACTGATTAGTAGAAACATTATACTTGGTTTGAGTTTTGCCATCAGGCCACTCAATAATTAAAGAATCAATTGATTTTATTTCTCCCAATCCAAAAAGGATCTTTGGATCTACCATGGATTGGAAGCCTCGTACTGGAAAGTGTTCATAAAAAAGTTTTTCACGGCCTAAATACACATTTATTTTCGCACCAATTCCATCTCTGTTAGGTTCTATCCCATGCAAATTAATTCCCAGATAATTCCTGCTGCTGTCAGAACCGGTTTGATTCATTAATGTATTTTCATAAACAGAAGCTTTTTCGTTGATATTATTCAAGACGAGATCAAGGTCTCCATCGTTATCAAGATCGGAAAAAGCCGCCCCTGTAGAATAAAGGGGCTGTGTCATCCCCCAGGATGCAGATAAATCTTTGAATACAAGATTTCCTGTATTTTTATATATAAAATTAGGTTTTTTTACATTCCCATATTTCTGTAACTCCTGAAATAACAACTCGCGCAGCTCATCAAATTTTATTGTTGGGTTTTTCCGCATGGTTGTGGTCCATAGTGCAGAAACATCCATATTGGTCAGGTCATAGGGAATTCCATTGCCAATAAACAGATCTTTTTGACCATCGTTGTCAAAATCAGCAAATAAAGGAGCCCAGCTCCAATCCGTTTCAAAGACTCCTGAAACCTGACCGATTTCACTAAAAGATAAGTTATTGCCAAATTGGCCATTATTAAGTTGTAATGTGTTCCTGATAAACTGATGGGAATATCCTGCATCCTGTTCGGCTTTATACCTTTCATAGCTTCGCATATTCCCTGCCATGATCCGTTTCCTGAAATAATCTTCAGGCAACATGTCCACTGTAAACAAATCAACTAATCCATCATTGTTTATATCTGCCATGTCGGCACCCATAGCACTATAGCTAGTATGTTTAAAATAAATTTTAGCCTTATCAGCGAAAGTGCCATTTTGTTGATTAACATATAACAAGTCATCTGAGATATAGTCGTTGGCGATATAAACATCTGGCCAGCCATCACAGTTAATATCACTTATGCAAATGCCTAATCCAAAACCATCCCAAACAATCCCTGCTTCCTGCGAGACATTCGAAAATTTTGGCAGTTTACTGCCAACCTGGAAACCATCATTTCTATACAGACGATCTGCATGGATCATTGTGCCATCATTTGTGCGATCCCTTACAGAATTCTTATTAGGCACATTCATCGAGGAAGTCACAAGATACATATCAAGATCACCATCACGATCATAATCAAAAAATGCTGCCTGAGTTGAATACCCATCATCATCAAGTCCTATCGTCTTTGCCTGTTCAGTAAATGATAAAGTCTGATTCCCAACATTTATGAAGCATAGGTTATGATAATCATCCGCAATGTTCCCCCCTACACAAATATAGATATCCAGCCATCCGTCCTGGTTTACATCCACCATGCTGACTCCGGTGACCCATCGCCCTTCTGTATTAATACCGGACTGGTCTGTTACATCTTCAAACTTTAAGTTCCCTTTATTCAGATATAATCTGCTTTTTTCCATATTTCCACCAAAAAATATGTCACTCAATCCATCGTTGTTTACATCTCCGACTGCCACCCCTGCACCATTATAATAGTATTCATAAAATATGGCATTGAAGCTATCAGTCTCGTGGAGCATATTCGCAAAATGTATCCCTGAAATCTCAGGCGACAATAGCTGGAATAATGTTTCTTGGTTAGCTGAATAGTCAGGTTCACGATCACTACAATTTGGGAAGAGGATGCATGCTGTCAAAGTGCTTATAATAACCAGGATATATTTAAGGACTATTTTATAAAGATTATAATTCATAAACATTCATTCTTAAAAGATTAAAAAACCAGTACTAAGAAGATTAGCACAGATTAACTAAAAACATGTTTCATTCCAATATCCTGATTTAATAGATTTATTATAGCATCTAAAGTATTAAATTAAAGTCAAATTCTTGACAAAATATTGTGCTATGAAAGCTGAGATGGATATAAAGAGAATTTCCATTTCATACAAAATTATTTCATGAACACTTAAAAATTACAAATAAGATGATGAACGCAAAATGGATAACTCTCCCTTTAATTTTTTTATTTAGTAGTTGTAACCAGCAAGGGGCAGAACAAACAAACGAAGCATGGTTTATAAGTATCTTACCTTCCTCCATTCGAATGGATCCATCCACAAATGAGATCATTGAAAACCGGTTTATAACTATGAAACAACCGGCTTCTAGCTCTGAAAATATGCGAAGAACAAATTGGGTTTTTAATGGAAAACGGGCATCATTTCAAGGTGCCAGAGGCGAGTATATCTCATTTCAACTTGTATTAAGCAATAATACTGAATCATCCTTAAAAGGAATAAAAATTGAAATGCCTC
>JAHEMV010000225.1 GCA_024643455.1 Cytophagales bacterium | reverse complement strand
ACCTCTAAACTTATCCGAAACAAAAAGTGGCACATGTGGCATGTTATGGGCCAGATAAAGAAAAAATGGTTTTTCGTTATTTCTTTCTATAAAATCGATTGCTTTTTCAGTATACCAGGTCGTGAGCATATTCTGATCATCATCTAGATATTGAATTATAGAATCCCCTTCAATAAGCGGAAGACGAGGCCAGGCTTCGGGATTTTCAGGATGTTTCGGCCACATATCATTGGAGTATGGAAGCCCAAAATATTCATCAAATCCTTGACTTTGCGGTAAATATTCTTTGCTATCTCCTAAATGCCATTTACCAAATAGTGCCGTTGAATAACCAAGTGGCTTGACAAGTTCGGCTATAGTGATCTCATCATGATTCAGGACTGCCTTTGCACCTGGTCCTAACGCCCCATGAATTCCGATCCGGTTTGGATAACAACCCGTCAACAAACCGGCACGTGAAGCAGAGCAAACAGGTTGCGCATCGTAAAAATTCGAGAATCGGATTCCTTCCTTGGCCATCTGATCCAGATTTGGTGTTTTTATGTCAGGTGAACCAAACGAGCCCAAATCTTGATAACCCTGGTCATCTGTAAAAATAATAATGATATTTGGTCTGGTTGGATCGATGAGTTTTTCGATATTTTTTTTGCCATCTGAACAAGCAAGTAGTGTTGAAAGGAAGAAAAATAAAACGAAGTATCGGAATTTATAAATCATATTAATTTAATAATTTGTAATAGAATTTTTTACCTGTTTAAATTAATCCCTGGATATTATTTAACTTTTGCTTCAATACTACTTTTCGAAGCCCAATCCTCCAGCATAACAATCGCCTTGTATAACACTCCTGCAGATCCCCTGAAAGTCCCTGATCCTTTCGGTTCGTTTTTAATAGTATACCATTCAAAAAAACCATTGTTTGTTTTCACTCGATTTGTCATCGGCAATAATTGCTCAAAGGCTTCTTCTATAAAACCATACCTAATCAATTGCTGAATCATCCTTGCTCCAAACCAGGTCCAATCACCACCATTCTGATATCCATATGGGTACATCCCTTTATTTTTGAAAAATCCTTCAGGATAAGCCGGATACATTGTTAATCCAATTGATCCAGCTCCACAGGCTTTTACATTGTCAATCATTTTTTGCAATGAAATTTTGATTTCTTCATTTGAAAGTAATCCTGCTTCAA
Source organism: Cytophagales bacterium (assembly GCA_024643455.1). Taxonomy (GTDB): domain Bacteria; phylum Bacteroidota; class Bacteroidia; order Cytophagales; family Cyclobacteriaceae; genus JAAUQL01. The sequence goes on along the minus strand of JAHEMV010000225.1, from coordinate 7,041 downwards.
TAGCAATGGCTGTGCCTCCATGGTAATAAATCTCATTTTCATTGAAATCAGAAGGGAACGGTGAACCCGCAAGATACCGATGAGGAATGAATTTTTGATGCTCCGAATCCCATAAGTGTTCCCGGACATTTTTAGCGATCAAATCCCTTACAGGATGCCATTTTTGCTGTCCTTCAGGCACTAACTTCAAATAATTGTCAATCGCAATCAGGAACATTGCATTATCATAAATATCGATTGCATAATGTGTATCAGGCGTTATAAATACACCCCAATCATGTTCTGGTTGTACGTCTCCCCAATCCGCTGTTGTCGCTCCCCAAATCAATCCATAATTTTCATCAAATCGGTTTTGCATTAAAAAATCGAGGGAAAATTCAAGTCGATTGCGAACGGAATTTTCGGCAACCATTTGGTCAAGAAACTCCACATCTCCGGTTTTAAGCACATATTTGTACACAGCCTGTACTAATGAAGATTCCTGGTCTGTTTCCACTGTATTTTTATGCCCGGCATATCTAGGTTCCAGATCAGAATAGATATAGTCGTAACTTCCTTTTTGGACTTTAGAAATTGGTATAAATCCATCAATGATATTTCCGTCCTCCCCCTGCATACGAAAAAAAACAAGTAAATTTTCTTCTATTTCAGATTTTGGATAAACTTCACACGCCAATTCTATGAATGTGTTATAATCCCGAATCCACACTTCCCCATAACCATCCCCTGCGTTGAAACCAGTTTTTACAATTTCTAATGCCTTTTTCTTCACAAAATCAAACCCTTCGTTATTAAGAACCTGATCTTCTAAGGTATCCATGGATTTCGGAGGCTTTTTATTTTGGCATTGCATAAATGGGATGGATAAAAGAAGAAAAAAAATTAATCGCTTCATTTTGAAAACATTAAGTTAATATTTGAATCGGCACATCAAATAAATAAAAAGTGAATAATAAATATACGTTAAGTTTACATAATATAAGGAAGAATATCTTGTTTTTATCCTATTTTTAAACCAAAATAAGAAGTATAAATTCATGGAGACAATATATTCTAAGGATTTTAGCAGAATACAAATTCTAGCCGAAGAAATACATGGGCATATTCAACAGCAAAATATAAGTGAGATTATCTCTTCAATCAATAAATTGAATACCCGAATAGAATTTGAATTGGTCTGCGCTTCTTTCTATAATAAATACAAATTTTCCTTATACAATAAAATATGGAGTTTCATTACGATGAATGATTATAATAAAATCAAGAAAGCAATCCGCGTTTCTATCAAATAAGGCTTCAAATATTTACTTAACATCCACAGCAAATCAATAATTAAAAAACGCATTGACGAATCGAGTTAAATGACTCAATAAATTGAATTTGAAAAATAATAGTTAATTTAGATTGAGATTGAATCTTAAAAGAAAACCTTTTCTGGGTGCCTTGATTTCAAAAACAGCATTAACCAAATTCACTTAAAACATGCCTTCGCTATCTAAAAGCATTTTAAAATTTCTTCAAGATCTAAAACTAAACAATAACCGCGAGTGGTTTATGGATCACAAAACCGAATATGAAGCCTCGAAAGAAGAATTTGAAACATTTATTGACAGTACGATTCTGGAAATCGTCAAGTTTGATCCAAGCATTGCTCATCACAATGCCAAAAGTTGCGTGTTCCGTATTTATAGGGATGTACGGTTTTCAAAAGATAAATCCCCATACAAAACTCACTTTGGTGCTCATATTACTTCTGCCGCCACGCGGTCAGAAATTCATTCCAGAGCAGGGTATTATATCCATATCGAACCCAAGGGATCAATGTTAGCAGGCGGAGCATATCTGCCGCAGGGCGAATGGTTAAAGGCAATCCGCCAGGAGATCCATTACAACACCGAAGCTTTTAAAAAAATACTGAACAATGCTGATTTTAAAACTTATTTTGGCGAATTGGAAGGTGAAAAACTCAAAAAAGCACCTAAAGGCTACGAACCCGATCTTCCGGAAATTGAGTTATTAAAATATAAAAGCTTTCTAGCTACTCATAATTGTTCAGACACGGAAATTCTTTCCCCAGGTTTTCCAGATCATTGCGTCAAGGTGTTTAAAGCACTTTATCCATTTGATCAATTTTTGAATAGTACAATGGAATAAGCACACTTCAGGTTGATCTGATTAGTAACCAGGGGATTTTTTTTAGCTGGTTATTTAACAAAAAGTACTGGAAATGAAGCGATAAATTGGCACATGAACACCCTTTAAATCATTCCATCAACTGCTACAATATGTGATCTTTCAATACGTAATTTTGAGCCAGAATGATGTTTCTCCCCAAAAAGTTATAGTATGAGCATTCAAAATATTATTTCTAAATTTTTCCAAAAACAGAATGATCTTCTTGAATATTCAAATAGTTCAGAACTTCCTTTCCTGAGATTAAAACAAATAATAATTATTACTTGAATTATTTACTTTCATGTGTCTACTTTGTATTGTTTTTAAAACAGATGCATCAAGCAACAGTGCCGGAAGGAGTCTCACAGGATGTGAAATACCTTATTACCTCCACGCTAACTCTACCAGAAAATTTCTGGGATTTCAATTCTATTCGCCTGAGCGTAACACCAATTTTTGCTTCCTTCTCGTCAATTTGTTTGTGTTTGGCAAAAGCTAGATTTGGCCTCTGTTTTCAAATAATTTCTAACTGTATCACCAAATTAATTGAATTCCTAAAAACACATGATTCATCCAAAAACTGAACTAAAATACATAAGCGACCAGGTCGGTTATGGCGTATTCGCAACAGAAGATATTGCGGAAGGAACAATTGTTTATGTCAAAGACAGCCTGGAATTGGTTGTGACGCCGACAGAATACCTTCTTCATACTAAAGAAATGAAGGATGTGATCGAAAAATATTCGTACATCGATGAAAATGGGAACCGTATAATAAGTTGGGATTTTGCCAAATATGTAAATCATTGTTGCAACTGCAATACAATGAGCACTGGTTATGGTTTTGAAATCGCAATAAGGAATATAAAAAAAGGAGAACAAATCACTGACGAATACGGCATTTTTAATATGGAAGAAGAAATGGTCCTGGTTTGCGGCGAACAATGTTGCAGAAAAAAAATCACGCCATCCGATTTTGATAATTATTACCAGGAATGGGATAGTACAATCAAAAATTGCATCATGAAATTATATGATGTCGATCAACCTCTAGTTCCGTTTTTAGATGATAAGACCAAAAAAGAATTGGCCGCATTAAAAAAAGATGAAAAAAAATACAAATCCGTTTATAGCCTTAAATACCATAAAGAGAAACATTTGAATGGATCCAGAAAAGTTTTGGTTTAGTTTCTGCATTTATTTTAATAAAAAATGTGACCCAGGAGGTGACCTTTTAAGTAATTATACACTAAGGGTGTATCCTCCATACAATTAGGGTCCTAAACTAGGATTACGATAAAACCCGGACCCAAATGTCCGGGTTTTATTTTTACTCCAATTTGATTTATTACTAAGCGCACTTCCATTTAAATAGTCAATTAAAAATTCTAATTTTATATAAATACTGAATAAAATAAATCCAAAAAATATCATGGATCATCACAAAATCATCGAAACTCTAAATTCAAATGGTCTTATTTTCTCAACACTTTTAAAAAATAAAACTGAACAGGAATCCCGTTGGAAGCCCTCAGAGAATAAGTGGTCACTCCTTGAGGTTGTTTGTCACTTGTATGATGAAGAGCGTGAAGATTTTAGGGCCAGGGTAAGACACACGTTGGAAACGCCAAATGAACCTTTACCGATGTTTGATCAAATTGCATGGGTTACTGAGCGTAACTACTTTGGGCAGGATTATGACAAAAAAGTATCTCAATTTATTGAAGAACGACAGCAGTCAATCAAGTGGTTGAAATCTTTAAAAAATCCATTATGGAAAAATGCCTATAATCATCCTAAATTAGGTCTCTTGTCAGCCGAACATTTTCTTGCCAATTGGTTAGCACATGATTTTTTGCATTTCAGGCAAATTCTGGGACTTCAATTCCATTACCTTAGTATGAGTACAAATGATAAACTTTCTTATGCCGGTGACTGGTAGTTATCCTGAAGTGAATCGCTTTTTATGACCAATATACAAAAGACAAAATTTGAACGCATTCATGATTTCTTAAATTTCCTGCCATAAAATGTAATTGAAATCGTACACTATTGAAGGCAAAATATTTATGATTGTTTTTCTAATCCAATCGAAAAACTCGCATACCATATCCAATATTTATACTGACATTCGCACATTTGTTTTAAAGGATCCTCATCTTTCCCCTAGAGGAAAGCACATAAAATTGGGTGCTATTGAGATTTTATCATGGCGCTTTCATGCGAGATAAAATCGGCTATCTGGAAAAAGAAAATAGGAATAAGGTTTTTTCAAAGTGAGCGAAATAGAACTTGAACTGATCAAAACCTTTGTGTTTGAAGCCATCAGGTTGAAAAAAGAAATAAATTAATATATTTCTACTTTTTTTGCTCAATCATGTGATTTTTACCTGCAGTTCTCGAATAATAGAGCAAACAATGAATAAATGAATTTATCACGTACAAAAGATGATTTTCTGATCATATTAAAGAACCACGAAAAAATTCTTTTCAAAGTCAGCGATGCATATTGTAAAGATCCAGAAGACCGGAAGGACATTGTCCAGGAAATGATCATTCAGCTTTGGAACTCTTTTGAAAAATATAATCCTGAATATAAGTATTCTACCTGGATCTATAGAATCGCCTTGAATGTTGCTATTTCCCATTATCGTAAAGAATCGAAACGAAAAGGATCATTGATAAATATAAATGATGGATTGATCACCATCACTGAAAATCCAACTTCAGAATTGCTTGATGAAAATCTTGAGCTTCTACATCTTTTCATCAGCAAATTGGATAAGCTGAATAAAGCCATGATTCTCTTGTATTTAGAGAGTTATAGCTACCATGAAATTGCCGAAATACTGGGGATCTCAGAAACAAACGTGGCCACTAAAATCAGTAGAATTAAAAAAGGGTTAAAAGCTCAATTTGAAAATAAAACGACAAATACAAACTAACATATGGAAACGCAAGAATTAAAAGAATTGTGGAGTAAATACGACGCAAAGCTGGAGCAAAGCTGGAGTTTAAACCTAAAACTCATAAAGGAGATGAACCTTCAAAAAGCTAAAACATCCATGAACAATTTTTCCATATTGAAAGGCCTTTCACTTGCATTTCAAATTGTGGTTATCCATTTTCTTACCAATTTCATTATTGATAATTATCAAAACCTGTCCTTAACTATCCAGGCTGGATTGTTAATGATTATGACCTATATCGCTTTGATATGGAACTTTTACCAGATAGGATTAATCTTCCTAATCAAATACAATGACCCAATTATTGTCATTCAGAAAAAAATTGAAAAGCTTAAAATCCAAAAACTTAGGTACAACAAATTTATTTTCGTAGCCTCCTACCCTTTCATTTTTCTGATGATGTTCACAGTGTTGCACCTTTCGCCAATAGCTATTGATTATTTTCCTATAGCATGGATTATTCCAAATATAATACTTGCCATCCTCTGGTTGCCATTTTGCTATTGGCTTCTTAAAAAATACAATAAGCAAAATATACCGTCTGCTTTCTGGAGAAAAATGAGTCGGGAATCTACACTGACGCCGGATTCAGTAAGCAAATCGCTCAATAACTCGCTTACTTTTCTTTCAGAAATCAGAAAATTTGAACAGGTGGGTTAAATTGGTCCCTTCCGCTTATTTATAAAATTTTTATCAAAGGAAAATTCGGGAAATACTCCTCGAGTTTTCCTTTCATTTCATCGAAAAAGTAATCCCAATTTGATTGACTGAAAAAATTTAATCTATATTCGCATCAGTTTTCTTAGTCTAAATAGCTCCAAATAGCATAACTATTTGATATTAAAGCACATTCATGGGAAAAATAGTAATCGCGACCTATAAGCCTAAACCAGGAAAAGAAAAAATTCTGGATTCATTGGTTAAAAATCATGTGAAGGTATTACGCAACCATGGTCTGGCTACATTAAGACCTCCAATGATCATGAAATCAGCCGATGGCAATGTAATCGAAGTCTTTGAATGGATTTCTAAACAGGCTATTGAAGATGCAAAGAATAACAAGGATGTGCAGGAGTATTGGAATAAATACAGAGACGTATGTGAAATTATTCCGATAAGTCAGTTAATTGAATCAAATACATCTTTTTCAGAGTTTAATCCATTTTAGATTATAATAGTAGAAATGCGTGTTTCTCATCGCATTTTAGATTTTAAGTTGCAAATTTTATAAAGGTCCATAACATATTTGTATGAAATTTTTTACAAACACACTGTTTTTAACAGCAATTGGTATCATTCTTTTAGGTTTAGGCATTTACACAGGTGAACCCCGCCAGTTCAGTTTCGGAGTTGTCTGGATTTTGATTGCTTCAGCCAAACACATTCTCATCTCACGCAAACCGAATGTAAAACGGCCAAACTCATAATAATAATCACAAATAGTTTCACTTTTTATCTCAATCGATTACTTTGGTGATAGAATTAAAACCAAAAAGTAATAAAATGAGAAAAACCAACACTAAAGTATTACTGGTAGTTGCTTCCTTATTCATTTTCATGAATTTCACGAAAGATGAAAATGAACCAAAGCTGAAAAAAATATTCAATGGCAAAAATCTTGATGGTTGGGTAGCCCCTGAAGGAAATATTTGGTGGAAGGCTGAAAAAGGCATTCTATCTGCACAAAGTGGACCTGAAAAAAAAGGCTCAATTTTATGGACCAACAAAGAATATAAGGATTTCATTATACAGACAGATTTCAAATTTGGAGCTGGTACAGTAGATTCTGGAATATTCATTCGTACAGAAAACGAGCAAATCCAGATTGGAGAATCGGGCTCACTTAAGCGGGATATGACTTGTTCTCCTTACATTCCCGGCAAAGGATATCCAGTAG
>JAHEMV010000224.1 GCA_024643455.1 Cytophagales bacterium | reverse complement strand
TTCCCTGCTGGTTTACTTGCCAATAAAAAGACCGCGGCAATTAAAGCTGCCAAAACAAGTGCCCTGGTTTTTAGTAGTTTTTTCATCGTAAAGAATTTAATTCTTCTTAAATAATCTTGGCGCAAATTCATTCAGAGCCCGGCGCCAGGTGAGCCATTCATGGGCAGTCCCCTGCGATTCATGAAAAATAATATTATTGATTCCATGAGTCTTCAGCGTTTCAACCATTTCCTTGGGATTGCGTTCCTCTGTACCCGTGCTGATAAAAAACAAGTTCATTTGCTTGTTGAATGCAGCGGCATCTTTAAATACGCCGTCAAAAGCATCCAGTACATTGCCGTCACGTACGAAAAATCCACTGAATGTGCCCATCCAGGCAAATTTGTCAATGTTTGGAAAGACGGTTCTGCAGGTTTGAAAACCACCTCTTGACAAGCCGGCCATAGCCCTATGCTCCCTATCAGTATATGTTCGGAAGGTCTTATCAATATAAGGAACCAGGTTCTGAACGTAGATATCAGTCACATCTCCGGAAGCTACACGAACATCAGCGTTGGTTTTGATATCACCACTCGGCATCACTACAATCATGGGAACTGCTTTGCCCGCTGCGATCAGACCATCCATAATATTGGCCATATGGCCTTGGACAGACCAGCCATTTTCGTCTTCTCCCCAGCCATGTACCAGGTAAAGCACCGGATATTTTTTGGTGGGATTAGCTTCATATTCTGCGGGAACATACACATTGATGTGGCGTTCCAGACCATTTATATCTGACCAATAATGAATGGAGCGGACCTGTCCGTGAGGGATGTCCTTATTGAACAGGTAATAATTGCCTTCCGGGCCTTCCGGAATTTCTATACCTGCGGATTCCCAATTGCTGCCAAAATACGCTTCACTGTTTCTGTCCATCACAGCAACCCCATCTATTAGAATGGCATAGTAGTGGAAACCCACAACCTGTGGATCGGAGGTGCAAGTCCACACACCACTGGTGTCCTTGACCATATCATACTTCTTGCCAGCCAAATCGACTTGTACATTTTGCGCAGTCGGAGCCAAAACCTTAAACATGGCTACACGAGTTGCTGCGTTCACCGCTGGATATTGTGCCAAAAAGGTATTGGTGGATGCCGGTTTGTAACCCTCCGGAAGCGGTTCTTCCTCACGCCTTGGGCCCGGTTGTGCTATGGCATAGCCAATCATAAGAATCGATAAGGAGATAAATAGAAGCTTTTTCATTTTTAGGTATTTTAGGGTTTAGAATTAGATAACCACTTTACTTTTGATTGATTATTTTTTTAGATTCTTTATATGATCATTTTTTTACTGTGATATTTCAAACGTTCTACTGAGTTGGTTAAGTGATGATGAATAGATACAAAGTGTCACTAAAAAGATTGCAAAAAATCCAGGCCACTTCGCCCTCTTTTTACCCATTGTTTTGTCAGATGAGTTTTCCATAATCAATGTCATTTCTTTTTATTTCAAACCAACCTTTATCTGGGTAATGGAATGTGGTGGGAAGCTGTAGGTAAGTTGATTTCCCTTGCTGTTGATTTCTTCCTTTTTGGGGTTGTACTCTGCCGCCTTATCATAGGCAAAGGGTTCACTTAGATCCGATCTGTTAATCATGCTTACCGAACCTTTACCATCAAAATCCCCGGAAGTACTTATGATATCTGTGGCGATTGCTTTATCCTTATGACGATTTACCACATTGATAAACACTGTATTGGTTTCTTTGGAAAAAACTGCTGTAACGTCCAGGTATGGGATTCCTTTGAATTTTTCCGTGTTGAACGTATCACATTCCACGTAGGTGTCGATGGCATTACCCAGACAGTTGTTGGAAAACATTTTAAACGTGTAAAACAGTGGCGTTTTAAAGCTGCCTTTTATGGGATCCGTTTGTATCAGGGAAGTCATCATGGTAAAATTTGTCATTTTCACAACATCCGCATGGCGAACGAACGAATTGAGACACTGGGCTATGGGCAATACACTTCGAAAATCTCTTCCAAATACACCCCACTCATCAAAAGAAATGTAGATGGGATTCTGAAAACCCATCTTGGCTTTTGCCGCAGTTATTTCAGCAGCGGGGACCGTGATTTTTTCTTCAAAATCCATGGCACTCTGGCCCATGTATTCATAGTAATCATCCGACCGTTCCCAATATCGATGGATGGAAATGTAATCTATCTTATCACCTAGCCCTTCGAGAACTTTCCTGTTCCAATCTACCCATTTGCCTGTAGCCTCGTAGTAGGATGATCCTGAAGCAACCAGACTTATCTTACCATCCACGGCTTTCATGGCTTTGGCAGCTTCCCTCCCAATCTTTACGTAATCATCAGCATCTTTATGCCCTAATTCCCAGGGAGCACCATCCACTTCATTGCCGAGATCCCAAATTTTTACATTGTACGGTTCTTTATGACCATTTTTAATCCGCTGGTCAGAATAGTAAGTACCTTGTTTATAATTGCAATACTCCACCCATTCCACAGCATCCTGAATGTCCGCAAGGCCCAGGTTTACGCATACAATATTTTCACTTCCCATTGCCTTGTTCAATGCGATCCATTCATCCGTCCCGACATGGTTGTTGTCTAGACCACCCCAGGCCAGATTGATACGTTTAGGGCGATGATCTTTTGGACCAATGCCATCCTTCCAGTTGTAGCCCATTACAAAATTACCTCCGGGCCAGCGCATGTTGGTGACCTTGAGTTCTTTCATGGCATCGATATAATCCTTTCTGAATCCGTTTTCATCGGCAAGTGGTGAAGCCGGATCATATAAATTTCCATAAAGCGTATTGAAATCGACAGAATCAGGGAGGCCCATCCGTCTTCCATTGAAATGGATGGGTTCCATGAATACCCCATAGATTTTTGGATCTATTTCGCTGATAATCCGGTCTGTATCAATTTTAATTTTTGCATTTTGAGCACTGAGAGTGAGAGGAAGCGCCAATAGCAAATAAAAAAATGACTTTTTCATAGAATGTATTTTTGTTTATCTAAGAAATTAGACCTGTTATATTCATTTGGACTATAAGTTAGGCAAAAAATCAATAAACTAAAATTCTTGATTTATTATTTAGTTTCTGAATAACATCATTTACACCCATTGGATGTTAATGAATAACAAAAATATTCTGTACAACAGTAATTTCAGTCATCATCGTCTTCATCTGCTTTTCCATCATATTTTGAAGGATAAGGTTTATTCCCTTTTGCTGAAAACCACAAAATTTTATTTAAGAGATCATCATCTCCTGAATCAATACGTTCGAATTGAGGTTCCATACTTTTAATTGCATCATGCAAAGCACGACCATTCAAACCACTGAGTGGCGGATTCATCTCATCCAACGCAATTTGATTTGAAACCGCTTCGTATGGAGAGAAATCAGGTGTATCTGTAAAACAATCGAACATAGGCGTCGCTATGGCATCCTGTATATTCATTGGAGGTATTCCTAAAACCTGCTCAATTGTGCGAACCATCGAAGGCTGATTGTAATTGGTGCTAATAGTAGCCCCTTCTTTAGCATACGCACTGATCGCTAAAGCAACGGTGCGATAAGCAGAAACATGATCCCATCCAGCCTGCGAATCATCTTCAGCTACTAAAATCAGGGTGTTTTTCCAGAATCGGCTTTTACTTACTGCTTCGACAATTTGACCTAAAGCAAGGTCATTATCGGCAATCATTGCCCGGGGTGTTGGATAATTAGGATTTGTACCTGCAGTATGGTCATTTGGCAGAGCCATAATCATCAGTTCGGGAAGTTGATCCCCCTCCATTGATTCGTAATTTTTCAGTTCATTTATGAATGTTTCAGCCCTTAAGACATCCGGAATCGCATGATGATCATATCCCGGAAAAGTAATGCTCAACAAACTGCGTACTGGTGCAATTGTAGTTATATTCTGAAATTCAAAGGGTACTTTATTCAAAAATCCATTATAGATATCGGTCCATTTTAAATTACTATCAAATTGCGGTATGCAGGCCTCTCCGTAAATTTTTACAGTTTTACCATGTTTGGTAGCATTGTCCCATAAAAAACCAGTTGGTGCATATACAAGTGCGTCGGTTTGCACATGGGGATAGCTCCTGAACCAAGCCCTCATATTCTTTTCAACATAATCTGTAACGATAGAAGCATCGGCCCATTGATGCCCCTCGGCGGAACTTTTTCCTGAGACAAAGAAGTTATCCATTAATCCAAAGCGTCGTGCCAATTTATGTGTGTTTGGTGTGGCCTTTTCACCAAAAATACAGAGCAAAGAATCGCCGTCACCTTCGGGCATGTCACCCAATACCTGGTCATACGTTCTGTTTTCTTTTATAATATAAAGGACATGTTTAAAAACAGATGGTTCACCGATTCGCTCAGGTATTGGCCGTGGGGCAATATTATCTCTTGGTTTTTGCTTTGCTGATAAAGATCGTGAAAGAGCGTTGGCAGTAATTACAGTTTGTGTATGCTTTTGCAATTCTTTACTAAATGGGACGTCAATGATCGAAATTGAAGCGACCATATGATGGGCATTATAGGCAATTTGGGCTGTATCTTGCAAGATCATAGCCAAATTAGCTCCCTCAGCTTCCAGGTTGGTCACAAATAACCGCCCGTCTTGTGATACGCAAACGGAGGAGGGATACGCTCCTGTCGGAATAAAACCCAAAACCTGGCTTGGCTTCTTTTTTGCGGCATCGTTTAATTTCTTACCGACAGATACTACCGCCAGGGCGTTGTCAAGACCATTGGCGACATAAAGGGTTTTCCCGTTTGATGAGATTCCCAATCCCTGCGGAGAGTCACCAAAATAGTCATTAATATCATTCTGAAGTCTAACTGAAATAGTTTCAACTACTTCATCGGTATGCGTGTCGATCACTGAAACATTATCACTGTTTGAATTCGTAACAAAAACCAATTTACCCTTTCGATCATGAATAATTTCATTGGGATGTAGTCCGACAACAATTTCTTTCAATAATTCTCCAGTATTTGAATCGTAAACCGATACACTACCCTCTCGGGTTGCTCCTGTTTGTTCATCCACTTTTGCAACACCCCATGGTACACCGGCAATATTTTTATCTCCGGATTCAGGAAACCTTCCTCCCCAGTTCGTGACATAAATTTTATTATTGGCAAAAGTTAGTCCATAAGGAGCTACTCCAGTTGATTTCATCCAAGTTGTATCTCCGGTTTCAAGTTGTTGTTTTATGATTTGGTTATTGCCATTAAGCACAACATATAAAAAATTATCGCCTGATTCCCTTCTGATCAGAATTTCATTTGGCAATGCTGTTGAGACAGTCCGTTTTGCACGATAATAAAATTGCCTGGTGATTTTGGCTGCCGCTCCATCCCAACTTGCCTGAAATACAACAGATCGGTTATTGTTAACAACTGCGCTCCAAAAAACATAATTAATACCGTTAATATTAGACCAACAAATTCCGGAATAGGTATTCATACCCCTGGAAAATTCAGGGAGATCACTTAACACCAAGGTGTAAGCGATCTGGTTTGTTTGTGTATCTATAAATAAAATACTAAAACGTTCTTCCACAACAAGCCATCTTTCGTCCGGTGAAAGTGCACAATCCAGTGCGTGATTTTCTAATTGCGGATTACCAAAATATATCTGACGCCCTGCTGGTTGAATGATTCGGTCATAAGGCAAAGCTACATTGTCACTCACAGGAATGGTAATTTCGTTGACTTGTTGTGCAAATGAGTTTATCTCTATTATCAGGAGAATAAGTAGCATGGAAACCGATTTCATAATCATGGTTATTATTTTATTTAGTATGAAATTTAAACTTGACTGTATCATTATTTTAACTATGAGAATTCTAAGATAAAAATAATGCCGTATCTGACTAAAATTTAAATTACTAAAAACAACTCAATATTTCTCAAAGCAGATCCATTTTAGATTGTTTGAAAACTTAATCTATCAGTGAAATGTATTTTTAAAAAGAAATGAAAATAGGACAAGAATTAAATAAGCTATTTTGGACTTTAAGCGTATCTCCTTTAAAAGAAAAAGAACTATTTCAAAAATAAAAAAATCACCAGTATGGCTTCATGATTTATCATCTTGAATTAAAAGTCGGGGTAGCGGGATTTGAACCCACGACCTCTTCGTCCCGAACGAAGCGCGCTACCGGGCTGCGCCACACCCCGATTTTTTTATGTTTCAAATATATAGAAAACACTCCTTTCATTTCAACTAAATCAGACTCATTCCATGAATAATTTGGATATCAAATCTAGATATATTAAAAATCAGTGCAAACGTTTTATTAGTTCCAAATAAATGATCCTCTTCTTTTGACAATTACAAAAAAGATAGTTTTATTTGGTATAGGTATGAATTTTTTTTCATGTTAAACCACAATTTGGAGGATTTCTCACAACGCCTTATTTTAGGCGAACATCACTTAATTTCCTCAACAGGCATCTTCAAAAGAGCGATGCTGACTGGATATCTTAGCATTTTAGTTATCGGCATCTGTATGTTTTATGCATTGTTTGATGCGTATAGCGGTATGCATAGTGCCTATTTGTATTATTTCACGTTAATCAACTTTTCGATTATCGCCTTTTTGCTAAACAGAAAAGGCCGATATGAATTTGCAAAGATATTATTACTTATTGCTACGTTACTTATTATCTTTTTATTCAGCACGACTGAGCCACTTGATAGCGGAAATTATTTTAATTTTTTCCCTCTAACCGTTGCTTCTTTTGCATTGTTTGAGTATAAGGCTTTATATAAGGGGATATTCTTCATGCTGCTATCTATAGGACTTTTTCTTTTGGTCTTTTTTTATCAAATTCCTATACTTCCAATAAGATCAGCTGTTGAAGGTACTGAAGTTGCAAATTTTTTAGTTAACTACATCATTTCTATTTCTGCAACTGTTTTGATAATTATATTTCTTATCAAACTCAATCGTACCATTGAATCTATACTGATTACTAAAGATCAGAACCTAATCCAAACCGCGGAAGAACTTAAAGCCAGCAAGCAACGGTTTGAACTTGCTATAAGCGGATCAAATGCCGGCATCTATGATTGGGACATACAAAACAACGTAATTTACCATGCACCAATGTGGAAAAAATTACTAGGGTATGATGATCATGAACTTGATGATTTCGATATAAATACATTTTACGAATTTATACACGCAGATGATGTTGATCGGACAAAATTAACTCTTGAGAGCCACCTGCTCAATGGATCAAAATATTCCATTGAGCTTCGTTTGCGTACAAAATCAGGCGAATATCAATGGTATACTGACTCAGGACAAGCTGTTTGGAACGAAGTAGGAGATCCAATCAGAATGGTGGGTTCAATCATAAAAATTCATGAACGAAAGGTAGCCGAGGAACGCATTAAAAAACAGAACAAAATGCTTGAAAAAACCAATTTGGAATTGGATAATTTTGTCTATAGTGCTTCTCATGATATTCGTTCGCCACTCACTTCTGTTCTTGGCCTGATCAATATTGCAACTAAATCAACTGATAAAAAAGAAATTGATCAATGTCTTCATCTCATGAAATCAAGAATTTATCGTCTTGATGAATTTATAGAAGATATTCTTGATTTTTCCAGAAATCTCCGCCTTGAAAAAAAATTCCGTGAGATCAATTTATATTATTTTATAGATGACATCCTAAACAACCATGATTTTGGTGATCGATTTAAACATCTCGAAGTAAAAATATCCCTGGCAACTGATTTTGAAGTCATCTCTGATCCGCTCCGATTAAAGATTATTTTGAAAAATTTATTTTCAAATGCGAGCAGATTTTCCAATTTAAGAAAAGATAAACCCTGGTTAAGAATTTCAGCCCTTCGTGTAGATGGAAATTTTCAATTGATTATTGAAGATAACGGTGAAGGTATCCGAGAAGAATTGAAGGATAAAATTTTTGACATGTTCTATCGTGCTTCAGAAAAATCAAAAGGATCTGGCCTTGGGCTTTATATTGCAAAAGAGATGGTTAATAAACTACATGGTACCATAAAGGTTAGTTCTATTTATGGTGAAGGATCGCAGTTTATTATCGAGTTGCCCGATCATAAATATTCGAAGAAAATATACGATCTGACGGCTCAGAAGAATCAAACTATTTAAATTCCGCAATAAACTTTTTAATCAATGTAGGATCAGGCTTTGA
>JAHEMV010000223.1 GCA_024643455.1 Cytophagales bacterium | reverse complement strand
GGGTGATGACAGAAAAAAACTTAAAGTTCAAAAATGGCGCGGTGAGTTTGCAAAGTGCTGATCCAACTAAAAATCTCGTCGTTGGAATTACAGAATCAGCAGGTGCCAACCTGGAATGGCTGATCGAACGGTTTTATTCTATGGAGAAAAGGAGCATAAAGGGTGAAAGTATTTATGATTTAATGGATATGGAAGCAGTTAATGTTCCACCAGGATCTGATTATTTAATTTTTACTCCATGGCTATTGGGAGAGCGTTGCCCCGTGAGTACAACAACAACCCGCGGTACGATTTATAACCTGAGCCTGGAACACAAGCGAGGGCATTTCGTGAGGGCGCTATCTGAAGGGATTGCCTACAATTTGCGATGGATCATAGAAAATTTCGAGAACGATTTTAATTTTAAAATCCCAACATTGGTCATTACGGGAGGAGGGTCATTAAATAACCATTGGATGCAAATTTTTGCAGATGTGACGAAGCGAAAAATTGTGACAACCAATCAGCCCAAGATGGCTGGAGCTTTAGGAGCAGCTATGTGCGTATTGGTGGGATCAGGAGTATTTGGTGAATTTGAATCCGTAAAAAAAATCGTTCTTAAAAGCAAAGAGTTCACGCCAAATCAACTTAATTTTGAAGTATATGATGGATTATTTAATGATTACAAAAACCTTTATAAATCATTGAAAACATCCTATGAAAATTCAAACGCAAAGAGATTTACTTAAAAAAATTAAATAGCATGACAATAGATGAAATAAAAAAACTAGTCTGTGACTCTGGGAAACAGTTGCTGGAACAAGGATATGTTTCAGGTACATGGGGAAATATTAGTTTCAGAATCGATGATACCTTTATGGCCATTACACCAAGCGGACGAGAGTACGAAACAATGGAAAACAATGAAATTGTTGTAGTCAATTACATAGACCATAGCTATGAAGGCACAATTAAACCATCTTCGGAATTTAAGTTGCATACTGAAATTTATAGGACCAGGCCAAAAATAAATGCAGTAATTCATACTCACCAGATGAACGCTTCTACTGTAGCCGCTGCACGTCGGGAAGTTCCTCCTATATTAGACGATATGGCTCAGATTATCGGGCCTTCTGTTCGATGTGCTGATTATGCCTTGCCAAACACAAAAAAAATTGTCAGAGCAACAGTAAAAGCACTAAAAGGCAGATACGCGGCTCTAATGGCCAATCATGGCGCAGTTTGTGTCGGCAGAGATATGAAAGAAGCTTTTGTAGTTTGCCAGGTATTGGAAAAAGCATGCAAAGCTTATATTGAGGGAGAATTTTTAGGTGGAGCAAAACATATCAGCAAATTCGAAGCCCACCTAATGCATCAGTTTTATTTACTCAAGTATTCCAAGCAAAAAAAGAAGTCCTAAAATGATGGCTGAGATTTAATGAAGGCTGAAGGGGTAAAAATTTACGCTTACCGTTGGGTTATTTTAGCCTTATACTTTTTAATTACGGTTGTCATCGAAATTCAGTGGTTGACATTTGCATCCGTATCCGGTGCTGCTCAGAAATACTATGATGCGACGGCCTTTCAAATTGACTTCCTTTCTATGATATACATGTTTGTGTTTATCCTGTTAAGCATCCCAGCCGCTATAGTGATCGACACCTACGGATTGAAAAAAGGACTGTTAATAGGTGCAATCTTTACAGCAGTATTTTCTTTGATGAAAGCGATTCTTGCTGATTATTATATAGCGGTGGTGATTGCTCAGTTTGGGTTAGCTGCAGCTCAGCCATTTATACTCAATGCTGTGACCAAGGTTGGAGCCCAGTGGTTTCCAAAAAATGAACGTGCAACTGTGGCGGGTATTGGTTCATTGGCGCAATATGTTGGGATAATCATTGCCCTTTCAGTTACGCCCTTGCTTATTTCTCAATCGGACAACGGCACATATGACTTGGGCGGAATGCTTATGAAGTATGGAATTATTTCTATTGTGGGAGCTATTCTCCTAATTCTATTTTTTAAAGATCAGCCACCTACCTCCCCGGATTCAGCGGAAGAATCTGAGCGGATCAACCCAATTGAAGGCATGAAAAGTATATTCAGGTCCATGGATATGAAGCTCATATTAGTGATGTTTTTTATTGGGCTCGGGATCTTCAATGCTGTTTCGACTTGCATTGATCAGATATGCGGATCATTATCCATGGAAGAGACTGGTTTGGTTGGTGGGATCATGTTGGTAGGCGGAGTCTTGGGCGCTTTGATTATTCCACCAATCTCAGATAAGAAGGAAAAGAGAAAGCCTTTTTTGACGCTATGCATGGCCGCAATGCTGCCTGGATTGATCGGATTAGCCTATTTTTCTACATTTATTCCTTTGATGATATCAGGCTTTGTTTTTGGGTTTTTTATCATGAGTGCAGGTCCGATAGGATTTCAGTATGGTGCTGAAAAAAGCCATCCTTCACCCGAATCCATTTCCCAGGGGCTTATTTTAATGGTTGGCCAAATCTCCGGAATTCTATTTGTAATAGGAATTAACTCTATAGGGATAGTTAATTCCATGATACTTTATATCCTATTAGTTTTAGTAAATGTATTTCTAACACTAAGAATATCAGAATCTTACAGGCCATCGTAAATATTTTCAAAATTCCAGCCAAAGTAAAATTTATTTATATATTTGCAAGAACACCCTAATTAATCAGCTCACCTAACCAAGGAATTAAGATCGTTTTGATTCACTTAAGCAAGCTTTTAATGAGACTGAAAACGTATGAAAATTTCTGAGAAGGAGACCATCGAAAGGTTACAGCAAGGAGATAAGGAGGTATATGTGCATCTATTCCAAAGTCAGTACAAAGGTTTGGTGGGCTATGCCAAAAAGTTTGTAATGGATACAGAGATTGCCCGTGATCTGGTGCAGGATGTGTTTATATACTTATGGGAAAAAAAGCATAAATTATCCATAGAGACTTCACTTTCTTCCTATTTGTTCCGCGCAGTTCACAACATTTGTATCAATCATCTAAAGAAAGAATCTACAAAGGCAAATTATGTAAATGAATTTCTGATAAATCTAAATGGAAAGGTGTATCAAACCACCCGTTCTGAGGATGTTCACGAACTGGTCGTTCACAAAGATTTGGCTGAGCGAATCGATTTGCTTATAGAGCTTTTGCCTGAGCAATGTCGGAACATATTTAGGATGAGCAGATTTCGTGGAATGAAAAACAAAGAAATTGCAGAAGTCTATTCAATTTCAGTGAGGACTGTGGAAACTCAAATATATCGCGCATTAAAAGTTTTGAAGGAAAACATTCAGCCCAACCTCACTTTTGCTATTGGTCTTCTAATCATTTTTAGCAAAAGCATTTAAATCTTGTAAGTAGTAATAGTCCATTAAATTGCCTTAGAAGTATTGCAGTTGAAGAAATGGCCCAAATTAAATTCGATACTAATCTAATCGTCAGATTTTTGATGAATGAAGCATCTCAGGAGGAGTTACGACTTCTTGAGGAGTGGATAGTATTGGATTCAGAAAACAGGCATTATTTTGAACAGATAAGAGATACCTGGAATGCGATTGAAATAAAAAAGGAACTAAGCAAAGAAACCATTCAAACTGATTTGCATAATGTATTGAAACGGTTAGATGAGGGGATCGATAGTTATGAAAATGGTCCTATTAATAAAAAATGGATTAAAAATTCATGGATTCTTAAGGTAGCCGCAGTATTTATTTTAGGCTTTTCCTTATCCTGGTTCGTGTTTAACGGGCAAAAATCCATCACTTTGCAGGATCCAGTTTATAGTGTTATCGAGACACCAAAAGGCAGCAGTACGATAGTCAATCTGCCAGATGGAAGTAAAATATGGCTCAATGCAGAGTCGAAATTGACGTATCCTCAAAATTTTTCTGCAACGAAGCGCGAGGTGTATTTAGAAGGTGAAGCTTTTTTTAATATCGCTAAAAATAAAAACAAAAAATTTTTGGTGAATACTTCCGGACTTACCATCAAAGTGTATGGAACAAGTTTTAATGTAAAATCATATCCGGAAGATAATACCGTAGAGACTACCCTTGTGGAAGGATCAATTAGTATTTATAAAAATTCGTCTGATGGGCAATCTGAAAGGGAAATAAAATTGGAACCCAATCAACAGATTGTATTATATAAAAATCCCAAAGTAAATATGCCGGAAGAAATTGAGCCTGTAAAAATCGAAAAACAAACTTTAAACAAACCTGGCTTTGTACTTACAAAACAAATCGATACTAAAAAATTTACATCCTGGAAAGACGGACAGTTAATATTTAAGAGTGAACCACTTTCCAAGTTATCTGTAACTCTTGAACGAAGATATGACGTAAAGATTCATT
Source organism: Cytophagales bacterium (assembly GCA_024643455.1). Classification (GTDB taxonomy): domain Bacteria; phylum Bacteroidota; class Bacteroidia; order Cytophagales; family Cyclobacteriaceae; genus JAAUQL01. The sequence goes on along the minus strand of JAHEMV010000223.1, from coordinate 3,876 downwards.
TTGAAGACGAGGAAATCAAACAAGTCAGATTTACAGGTACTATCGAGGACGAAACAATTGAACAAGTTATGTCAGCGATCGTACTGGCATCTGATATTGACTATAAAATGAAAGAAAGAGACATTTGGATAAGTAGGAAAGGAAATCAGTTCTCAGAAAATGCCAAATTATTAAAATAAAAAATGTATGAATAAACCGTATACGTATTAACCTTAACCCAAAGAAATATGAAAATTTTTATTTTATGCCGATTTATGGTAAATAGATGGGTTAAAAATTATTTAGCTATGAGACTGACTGTTTATTTACTGGTGGTGAGCATCATGCAGGTTACTGCCTCAGCTTATTCTCAAGGGGACAACGTGACACTTGAAGCTCGTAACAAATCAGTTAAAGAGATATTTACTGAAATCCAGGGACAGGGGATTTACCGATTTTTTTATAGCGATGATCTGATTGACCTTGATCAAAAGATAAGCATCGTTTCCAAAAATCAACCTGTGGAAAATGTGTTGGCAGATATTGCCAGCAAATCAGGAATTGATTACAAGATGCTGGAAGATAACCTAATTGTTATTTCTCCAGCCAGAACTCAACAGGAAAGAACCATTACAGGCCATGTTACTTCTATGATGGATGGTGAAGGGATTCCAGGCGCCAACGTTGTGGTGAAAGGGAGCGCATCTGGGACAATTACGGATATAGAAGGTTACTATTCGCTCGAAGTTACAGATGAAAATCCTATTTTGGTGGTATCCTATGTGGGCTATGTTTCCGAAGAAATCGAGGTTGGTAATCAAAGTGTTATCGATGTCATTTTGGTAGAAAGCATTGAAGCGCTTAATGAAATTGTAGTAGTTGGGTTGAGTATTGAGCGTGATAGGGAATCTTTAGGTTATTCCGTTAGTCAGGTTGATGGAGAGTCAGTTAACAAAGTGAAAGCGGACAATTTTGTGAATGCCCTTTCGGGTAAGGTCGCAGGACTTCAGGTTACGGAATCTTCAACCGGCGTAGGAGGATCTAGTCGTGTTATTCTTAGAGGAGTCTCATCCATGTTGGGAAACAACAGGCCGCTATTTGTCATAGATGGAATTCCTATGCCAGCAGGGTATAATGGCGGTAATGATCCAAATAAAGATGGCGGTGATGCATTGTCTGACATAAATCCTGAAGATATAGAATCAATTTCAGTACTAAAAGGTGCAGGCGCAGCAGCCGTTTATGGCAGCCGTGGTGCCAATGGAGTAATTCTGATTACAACAAAAAAAGGAGCATTGGGAAATAAAAGTATCGGACTGAGCTTTAACTCTTCTTATGCAGCCGAAACTCCCCTGGTATTGCCTGACCTGCAAAATGTGTACGGAGAAGGAGGATTAAGAGGACAGTATCCAATTACTAATCCAAAAAACACTGTGCTGGATCATCCTAATATTTGGAGCTATGGCCCCAAAATGGATAGTACAATGCGTTATGACTGGACTGGAGTAAAAACTCCATATGTTGCCCAAAATGATCAATTGCTTGATTATCTGCGTACAGGGAGTTCAGTAGTAAACAACATAAATCTTGAAGCATCAAATGAAAATTCATCCTTGAGGGTTTCACTGACAGATCAGAGATCAAAAGGGATTTCCCCAAATAATGATCTCTCGAGACAAACATTTAGTGCAAGGGGGTTTTCTAAAATTAGAGATATTTTTGAGATCGATGCCAAGGTTACCTATATCCATCATAATATCAAGAATAGACCAATACTAAGAGAAAATGGAGGTAATGCACCACTCAGCTTTGCGATTTTACCAAGAAATATTACCACTGAAAGCCTGAAAAATAATACGGTCGATGAATTTGGAGACGAAATGACCTGGGCAAAAGATCAGACATTTGGCAATCCATACTGGCTGCTTAATAACCAGGGAAATAATGACATCAAGGATAGATATCAGACCCTGTTTTCAGTTAAAACAAATTTTACCGATAAATTGAATCTGGTATTAAGAACTGGGTTGGATCAATCCACTTTAGAAGATAAAAACTGGGTCAACAAAGGTTCTTATACCGCATACAATGGACGGGGTGGTTATGATCATCGATTGTCCAGTGACCTGGAATGGAATTCTGAGTTTCTTTTATCCTATAACAATAGTATTGGAAATATTAGTTATGGCATCAACGGTGGCGGTAATTATAGGTTGGAACAGGGCAATTCTTTAGGTCAAAGTGGTTCTGGAATGCAAATTTCAAACTATTTTAATATTTCAAATATGAGCGAGTATTACACCAACGAATGGAAATACAAAAAAGAAGTGGGATCATTGTATGCTCTGGGAAATGTTTCATTTGATGATGATGTATATGTAGATCTAACTTACAGAAGCGATTGGTCTTCTACTCTACCTTTGGATAATAATCAATACAATTACTACTCAGCAAACGTTAGCTGGTTATTAACCAATACCTTTACATTACCTACTTTCTTTTCTCATGGAAAATTAAGAGGTTCTGTCGCACAAACTGGTAATGATACAGGCTCATATCAATTGGAGAATGTGTACGGAGTGGTTCAGTCCCCTTTGCCGTATAGTATGGTCAGTGTTCCTGGGGAACTTTATACGCCGGATTTGTTGCCAGAAATCACCAATACGTGGGAAGTAGGAACAGAACTCGGATTTTTCAAAGATCGAATAATGCTGGATTTCACATATTATTATAGTCTGGCAAAAAACCAGATTATGCCTGTACCCTTACCAAAATCAACGGGGTATGACAGCAAAAAACTGAATTCAGGGGAATTGAAAAATACAGGCATGGAAATTCAACTCAATGCACTCGTAATTGATGCTCCTGATGGATTAAAGTGGAATACCATTTTAACCTATACGCAAAACAGATCTATGGTAGTGAGTGTTCATCCCGACCTGGAGTCTATCCAGCTGAACGGAGCATGGCACGCGAAAATCATGGCGATACCAGGTCAGGAATATGGACAAATCGTAGGCTATGATTATAAAAGGAATGCAAATGGTGAGATGCTGATTACAGATGAAGGGTTTCCGCAGCAAGGTGAGCTGACTGTACATGGCAGCATTAATCCGGATTATATTTTTGGATGGTCCAATACATTCAACTATAAAAACTTCACCCTGAACTTCCTGATCGATGGCACCATGGGTTCAGAGATATATTCATGGGGGAAAACGTACAAAATGTTGTGGGGTACAGATGTAGAAACATTGGAAGGTAGAGAAGAATGGTTTGCGACTCATGATGATAAAGGATTCCCACTGACGGGAGTAGAACCTGGTGGATATATATTTGAAGGGATAGTAGAAAGCACCGGATTACCCAATACTACGCCTATTTCGGATCCGGCTTACAGAGGCTATTTACCCTATGTAAATAGTGTTATCACTGGTTCGGTAATGGATGCCTCAAACATCAGAATGAGAGAAGCTTCTTTGAGCTATACCTTTCCAACCAAATGGATCAGTAAATTGAAAATGACAAATCTTGTCTTATCTGCCACAGGAAGGAACTTGTTCTTTTTTTATAAACCTGCTGAGCATATTGATCCGGAAGCAGGATATAGCAGCGGAAATACTGGAAATGGTATTGAGCAAAGCACATTGCCTTCCACCAGGTCTATCGGGTTTAATTTAAGGGTGAATTTCTAAATTTAGTCTGGGATGAAAAAGAAGAATACGATTATGAAAACATATAATAAAATATTGATTGTTGCACTTTCCTTGTTTGTATTAGGGGCATGTGATGAGCGATTTAAAGAAGTAAATACCAATCCTAACGGTGTAGCAGATGTAAATCCGGCTCATTTATTTGCGTCGGGCGCCAGGGCTAGTTTCAGATCCGGTATAAGTG
>JAHEMV010000222.1 GCA_024643455.1 Cytophagales bacterium | reverse complement strand
TCAAAGAAGCAAATCCAGAATTGGGATATTGGCAAAGTGAATATTGCATACTTCAGAATAATGGTGAAATAGGATCTGGTAGTGGCAGGGATCTTGGAATGCCCACAGCAATGTATGTGGCCAGAATTATTCATAATGATATGACTCTATGCAATGCAAAATCATGGCAATGGTGGACTGCTATAACTGAAGTAGACTTTAAAGACGGATTAATTTATTTGGACGATGGTTCTGAAGGAAATACGGGGAAAATGGGGGGGAATGTGAAAAGTTTACAATTTGATGGAACTGTTAGAGACAGCAAATTATTATGGGTTTTCGGTAATTATTCAAGATTTGTGAGACCAGGAATGGTCCGTATTAAATGTGATCTTTCAGAAGAACAATCAATTGAAAATGGACTTTTGGTTTCTGCCTTTAAAAACAAACTAAACAATGAGCTGATCTATATTTTTACCAACCTTTCGGAAGAAGCGAAAAATATTGATCTCGGAAGCAAAGAACTAGTGAGTGCTTATACTACCTCAAAGAATAGCAATTTGGAACATAGTGATCAAAAAGCTGACAAAATAATAATCCCGGGAAGAGCGGTAGTTACCGTTATTTTATAAAATTTATTCAGCATTCCATTTCAACCCTTTATTATATTTTCAGCAATAACTATTAAAAAGCCTATAATACTCTAAAAGTTAAAGTATTATAGGTTTATAAATATTAATGGTAGGAAATGCTATTAAATCGCGGCTCCCCCTCGCTCATTAGTACGAATTCGAATACACTCCTCAAGCGCGGTAATAAATATTTTTCCATCACCTACAGTACCATCTCCCATAACATCACTAGAAGATCGTGCTGCTTTTATGATCGTGTTTACAGTAATGTCAACAAAAGGATCATTGACTGCTATTTCTAACTTAGTTTTTGGGATCAGGTTTGGCACTACCTTCTGCCCTCGATAAATTTCAACACTTTGCTGTTGTCCATGGCCAGAAACCCTACTTACAGTAATTCTGGTTATATCTGCCTCAATTAATGCCTCTCTTACAGCATCCAATTGAGTTTCTCGAATAATTGCTGTTATTAATTTCATCTTCTTAATTAGTTAGCGTTTAACATTCCATATCCACGCTCTCCATGATATGAGTTATCCAAACCTGCCATTTCACTGGAATCAGATGATCTCAATCCAATGGTTTTGTTTATTACAAGTACCAATATAAAGGTTATAACTCCCGCATATACTATTGCAATCATTACTGCTGTAATTTGCACACCTAATTGTTGCATTACAGTCCAACCACCATCCACTAATGCAGAAGCTTGTTCCATCCAGCTTTTTCTGATAAAAAAGGTGAGGAATATTGCACCAACTATCCCTCCTATTCCGTGCACACCAAATGCATCAAGGCTATCATCATATTTCAATTTATTTTTTAGAATAATGAAAAGGTAACATACTCCAGAAGCTAAAACACCTAAAGTCATCGCTCCTAAAGGCTGCACAACTCCAGCTGCCGGTGTTACAGCAACTAAACCAGCAAGAACACCAGAAACAAAACCTAAAGCAGTAGCTTTTCCTTGGTGAATACCTTCAATGATCATCCAACTAAGCGCTCCGGCAGCAGCTGCAGCTTGTGTTGCCGTAAGCGCTTGTGCCGTACTTAAGCCTGAAGAAACACTACTCCCTGCATTGAATCCAAACCAACCTACCCAAAGCAAGCCACCACCAATCATAGTCATGACAAGATTATTTGGTTCAATAGCTGTTTTTGGATAACCACGTCTTGCTCCAAGGTAAATGGCTGCAACTAGACCGCTTATCCCTGCAGAAATATGTACTACAGTACCTCCAGCAAAATCTATAGCACCATTTGCTCCAAGATTGAATAAAAATCCGTCTGATGCCCATACCCAATGGCATAATGGGTTATAAACGAGTAGCCCCCATAATACAATAAAAACCATGTACCCTTTAAAATTAACACGCTCAGCAAAAGCTCCTGCTATAAGCGCTGGCGTAATAATCGCAAATTTGCCCTGGAACATGGAAAACACATATTCTGGAACTCCTCCTTCCATTATGCTGGTATCGATACCTGATAAAAATACATAATCAGAATTCCAACCAAACCAACCTCCAAAAACATTGCTTCCAAAGCACATGCTATAACCTACGGCGATCCACATTACAGTCATTACACCCATAGCGGCAAAACTATGCATCATGGTACCCAGCACGTTCTTTGTCCTGACCAGTCCACCATAAAACATCGCCAATCCGGGAATCATTAGTAAGACTAAAGCAGTTGAAGTAAGCATCCATGCGGTGGCTCCTGAATCTATTTCGACACCTTCATTGGCAAAAACATTGCCTGATATAAAGAGGACGAAAACTCCAAAAAGTAAAATTTTACGCCAATTCTGTTTTTTCATTTTTTAAACTTAGTTAATTGAGAATAAAGTTAGATTTTCACAAAATCAATTTATAATGATTGAATTTTGACCCCAAAACTACAACAATTTCATATTTATAATCTAATTAAGATAAAATATTATGCACTTAGGCTTTATTTTTACATTTATCATTGTTTATGAGTTGAAAAATTACCCGTATTTTAAATATTTACAATAAACCAAACACATTATTGCTTAGATTTAAATATTTTGGAATAAAACATTAATCACCTGAAATAATTCCAATAATTTTTTTTCAAAATAGTATTTCAGAAATACTCAATTTAAAGTAATTGAATTAGAATCATCCTTCATTGTCATTAGTTTTTACTGTACTAAAAAATTTAAACTGAGAGAATAGTTGATTCAGATTAATTTACTCGGTGATAAATCGTAAAAATATACCAACAAATTTTAATTTATCATTTAACGAAATCGGGGAAAGCCTTGGGATCAATACCCCATATCAATGGCAAAAAGAACCATAGTGCCAAAACAATCACTACTATTGAAATAATATTCATAACAAATCCTGCCCGGACCATTTGACTGATTTTTATATAACCAGTACTGAAAACTATTGCGTTTGGAGGTGTTGCGACAGGAAGCATAAAGGCACATGAAGCTGACAATGTAGCGGCAATCATCAGTGGATATGGATGAACACCCAATACGACTGCAATGGATGCCAAAATAGGCAACAAGATACTTGCTGTTGCGACATTGGAAGTAACTTCAGTAAGAAAGTTGACCATCGCACTCACAATAAAAAGTAAGACGATAAAACTCACGTTATCCATCATTTTCAGCGATTCGCCAAGCCATCCTGCCAAACCCGAAGACTGAAATCCTTCGGCCAATGCCAGCCCCCCACCAAATAAAATCAAAATACCCCAAGGTAATTTTCTGGCTGTTTCCCAATCCATGAGTTTTTGACTTTTCTGGGATGAAGGAATCAGAAATAGCACTACCACAGCAACAAGTGCGATGATCGTATCATCGATTCCCTTTATAAACTTTTGCAAAAGAAATGAACGGGAAATCCAGGAAACAGCTGTAAAAAGAAAAACAACCATAACTTTTTTTTCATCCGTGCTTATTGGTCCCAATAATTTTAGTTCCTTTTTGATTTCTTCGTAACCGCCTGTAGTTTCATTTTTTGAAACTGGAAATATTATTTTGACCAGGTAATACCAGCAAATCACAAGCAAAACAATTGAAATTGGCAAGGAAATCGTCATCCACTTTGCAAAATCAATTTCCTGTTTAAATATTTCTTTAACTACCGCAGCAAGCATGGCATTGGTTGGCGTTCCGATCAGGGTTGATATGCCTCCAATAGATGCCGCATAAGCAATCCCCAACATGAGCGGCAAACCAAATGAAGCTTTTAGTTTTTTATGTTTTACCAGATCATTGTCCAAATTTTCAGCACCTCCAAATTGCCTGGCAACAGCAAAAGCAATTGGCAACATCATCATGGTGGTGGCGGTATTGGAAATCCACATGGACAATAAAAACGTGGCTACCATAAATCCTAGAATAATTCTTTCAGCTTTCCCACCGATAAATGAGATGGTTAGCAACGCAATTCTTTTGTGAAGATTCCACTTTTCGATTGCGAGAGCAATAATAAAGCCTCCCATATATAAAAACACCATCTGATGTCCATAAGAGGCAGTTGTTTTAGCTATGCTTAATGCTCCTGTGAGCGGAAATAAAACTATAGGCAATAATGAAGTAATAGGTATAGGAATGGCTTCAGATATCCACCATATCGCTACCCATGAAGTAACAGCAAGCACAGCCTGGGCTTGTGAGGACATCCCACTTGCAGTAGGTAATATTAAAATAATTATGAAGGCAACTGGTCCAGATAAAATTGAAATTATTTTCTTTCCAGGCCCGATTTTGGGTAATACCATAATAATGTCATTGCAAACCTCAACGATGACTCAGGCTGGTGAAATTTATTTCTTTGCTTTTCCTTTTTTATCTATGGTTTTTTTTACCACTTTTTTCTTAGGTCTATTTACTCCAAAACTCCCTTGAGCAATTTTTCCTTTTTTGGTTTTTTTATCTCCTTTTCCCATAATATCATTTTAAATTGGTGATTGTATATGTAAGCTTCAAATTAGTTCCTTATCACCAATTATTCAAATTAATAATTTATACACTTTAAAAATATCTGTTATAACTACTAAGGTGCACTTTATTTAAAATCAAAAAGTTTCATAATTTTTCCATAAAGTCTAGAAGATATAAAAGCTTTACATTGGTCGTGACACCAAATGCTTAAATAATTTTTAAAAGAATACGAACAAAGAAAGATTCATGAAAAAAATATCATTAGACGAAACCCCTGAAACAGATTTTTATTCCGAACTGGAAGATGAAGATTTGGAAAATGGTGACTGTGATCTTGATTTAGATGATATCAGTGAGGTAAAAACACAACTTGACTAATCACCGAAGTGGAGATCAATATAACTAAAAATCCACGAATTAATAATAAAGATTGAAATTCCATACCAGGACTATATTTAGAAAATACAATAAAAATTGCTCATCCTTCAATAATAGTTTTTGTCATCAATCATTTTTAGCTTAACTTTGCATTGGCAAATCGATACGACCAGCTCCTATCGAACTCCCCCAGGTCTGGAAGGAAGCAAGGGTAGATGGTTGAGCGGTGCGATAACGGTTTGCCTTTTTTATTTTTCTTTCCTTTCTTTTTAAACTTTTAGTTACTTTACTGGTTCAAGTTCTTATACCGCTTAATATTATGTATATCTTTAAAGTGAAGGGCAAAAAGAAGATCCCTGATTATATCCAATTAAGAGACGAAAATTTTATGCTTGTTGGATATTTTAGTTTTAGAGAAGGTAGGTCTTTACGCAATCTCGAAAAATTTGGACTTGAAGGAAAAGAAAAAATTCTTGAAGAACTGGTAGAAACTATGCCATACGGAAAACTCCAAAAATTAGAAATATAATATGTCTTTCTCCTCCGACCCAGTAGTACGAATATCTAATGCCAGTATTTTTCAGGACAATCAGACGGTACTTAGTGATATCAATTTAGAGCTTGAAAAAGGGGAACTTGCGTTTATTGTTGGAAGAACAGGAAGCGGCAAATCATCCTTGCTCAAGACCCTTTACGCGGATCTACCACTTAGACTTGGTGAAATATCAATAGCCGGATATAATCTCAATACCATAAAACAAAAAGAAATTCCGCTATTGAGACGGAAACTTGGGATTATCTTTCAGGATTTTCAGCTTTTTGACGACCGATCTGTTTCAGAAAATCTTTTTTTCGTAATGAAGGCTACTGGCTGGAATGATCGGGCCAAAATGAAAAAACGACTTGCTGAAGTACTCATGCAGGTTGGGTTGGGTTCAGTTGATAGTAAGATGCCTCATCAGCTCTCAGGTGGTGAACAACAGCGTGTAGTGATTGCACGAGCCTTGCTCAATGAACCGGCTTTGCTTATTGCTGACGAACCTACCGGAAACCTGGATCCCGAAGTTTCAGATGGAATTTTTAAGCTTTTTCTGGAGATCAATAAAAGTGGTACAGCAATTCTGATGGCTACTCACGATCATACTATTATTGGAAACCATCCAGCCAGGATATTTAAATGTGAGCATGGTAAAATCATGGATTCAAACCTGGAGCAATTTGAATTGACGACCAGTTCATAGGCGTTTATTCTACTACTACTCTAATATTGCCATGCTTTGTTGTTATGTACATTTTAGCAGTAGCATCTTTAGAACCGAGGTAGCCTTCATATTCACTCCTATTTGACTCTTTGATGACTTTATTGAAATTGATGCCTTCCCCGTATGATTTTAAGTTGCCAAACTCAAGTTCGAAATCAAGTAAGGCTTTGGTGCCTTTTTCCATATTTAGATCTATAGAACTGAATTCTCCATCAATATCAATGTTTTTAAAATTGCGTGATACTTTATCTATAGAAATTCCATTGCCATGTCGGGTTTCCAAAACCAGGGTTTCAAGCAGATTTTTAATATCGAGTCCTGAAAATTGTATATCACCATTGAGTGTTTTTACTGAACCTATTTCCAATTTTCCATATCGCCCATCAATTTTTATTGTTCCGGCATTTCCAATTTCAAGGTCTGAAAACTGACTTTCAATGTCGACAGTACCTATATCATCAATTGACATTTTGGAATAACGCAAGTCAAGGTTGCCGGATTTTAAAGTCTCAATTTCACATTTAGCATTGGAAAACTCAATGTGTAATTTTGCCTGTTCCAAATCCTCCGCCTGAAATTGCCCAAATCGAACATCAACATCCAATGCTCCAACATAACTCCCCATGTAAACATTACCAAAACTATTGGTCAATTTCAATGGATTGGTATTGGGCATACTTATTTCATAGTTGATACTAAATTCTGAATTTCCATTATGGCTTAAGTCTAATTGAGATTCTATCGATAAAGAACCAGATGAAATACGATCAGTAATTTCAATTTCAATTTCATCCAACAACTTTTGTGTTTTGGCATCTGACTTTGCTTCTGCTATTATTTCTACTTTGAGATCCAAAACATTTTTATCCCACTTATTGATCACCACATTGCCATATTTATTGCTGATCTCAATTTTGGTGTCCGCCTTCAAGTTAAAACTCTTAGTAACGCGCTTAGTAGCTTCAGCAGCGAATAGACCTACACTGAAATTAAGTAGGATAAATAATATCACTAACGATTTACTATAAAATTGCTTTTTCATCTCTCTGACTATCTTTTATTGACTGAATTATATTTAATTGTTGGTTTAGAATCTCAATTCTAATTTGAAGATTCATGATCATAGCATCTGAAATTTCGTCCTCATTGCCGTATTTCATATCTTGCTTCAACACTGTGTACATCGAGTCTAGCTTGTCAATATCATTTAAAAAACCATCCCCCAAACTGTACTCAACACTTAGCCTCTTTATCTCGTCACGTTTTTGATCGATCAACGAAACGTAATAAGTTTCAGCTTCTTCCATTTCAGGGCTTATTTCCTCCAAATCTGCAACACTTGTTTCAATTGATGGTGAATACATTTTATCGAATGCCAACCATGAAGAAATCAACAATAAAATAACTGCTGCAGCTTTCCAATAGAATGATGTCACCGAATCATGCTTATTGATTCGCTTTGGATTTATTTCCTTTTCAATATCGTTCCACAAGTCCTTCCTGGGACTTTTGTCATCCAGTTCAGCTCTGTGGGATTTAATGAATCTTTCCAGATTATCATTCATAGTAAACCTCCTCTTTTAATATCTCTCTCAATTTCTTTTTTGCTCTGTTGTACTGTGTCTTTGATGTTGATTCCGAAACACCAAGTATCTCAGCAATTTCTTTATGGTCGTAGCCTTCCAGTAAGTACAAAGAAAAAACCACTCTAAATCCATTGGGAAGTTTCAATATTGCTTCCCGAACGATTTCCACTTTCATATTAATTTCTCCTTCATCAAAATCATCGATTTCATTTGACAAATCCATACGATCATTGAGTTCGGAAAATTCTATCTGCTGCTTCCTGAGATGACTGATTGCTTTATTTACAACTATTTTTTTCAGCCATGCACCAAAAGATGCTTTCCATTGATAACTCTCGATATGCTGAAAGGCATTTACAAATGCTTCCTGTAATACATCTTCAGCAATTTCCTGGTTTCTTGTAATTCTGTAACAGACATTAAACATCGCTTTTGAGTACAATTTGTAGATTTCTGAATAGGCCTTTTGATCGCC
>JAHEMV010000221.1 GCA_024643455.1 Cytophagales bacterium | reverse complement strand
CCTGTATATTTATCTATTTCATTATAATCGGGATAGATCTGGTACTGACCAATCTCATGACTGATGATGGGTACCTTAATTTGCGAAACTGCATAATCAAAGTTCACTTCAGTGGAAGGTGTTTGCGTATTGAGAATTGCACCATCTTTTGAATCGGCAAACGCCTGTGTCAATCGAGTGTGGGTTAAAACAGTATCATGATCATAGGGCGTTCTGGCTGCTACAAAGAAGTCGGAGCTGCCTGGTCCAACGTACCCAATGCTGTTGTTTGATCCCATGGTATAAAGTGGCCGATCGTCGTATTCTTTAAAAGCGGTAATATTTTTTTCCACCTTATCATGTCCGCTCCAGATTTCATTTCCATGGGAAAACATAACAAATGAAGGATGATTTGCATAACTTTTCAACATGGCAATACCCTCTTCCTTCAACATGTTTGCTACTGAATCCGATTCCAAACTGCCCCAAAAAGGTAATTCGGCCTGGAGATATATACCTTCCTGATCGGCAGCAGTAAAGGCCGCCTCAGGAGGACACCAGGAATGAAAGCGATAGTGATTGATCCCATAGGATTTTGCAATTTTATATACGCTGGCCCATCCTTCCACATCCATAGGTGGATGACCAGTAATCGGAAAAACACACGCATCATGCTTTCCCCTCAATAAAGTCGTTCGCCCGTTAATGTTAAATTGTGTACCCTGAACAGAAAATTTGCGCATCCCAAAGGTGACTGATTTACTGTCTTTTATTTTTGAACTGCTCATTACAGCTGATAGCGTATAAATCGGTTGTTCGTATTCATCCCATAATTTCGATTCACTCCCCAAGACATATTCCAAATTAATTACAGAATCAATTGGCACTTCAAATTTCTGTGTTGGAAGTTTGGTGATTTCTCCATGAACATTCAGGTTCACGCTCAGTTCAATTTCAAGGTTGCTCAATCTGAGTTGGTTTTCAATCGCCAGTTTGACCTGTATCACTCTTTTATCAATATCCGGGAATACCTGTAAATTGGAAATATACGATTTGGATGAGGCCTCTAGCATAAAATTGCCAATAATCCCATTCCAATTGGTTTGGGTATCATCGGAATATATGTGCACATTTCCGTATGGGGTACGTTTTAAATTATTATCAATTTGGATGGTTATGGTATGCTCTCCCGGAGCCAAATAATCCGTCAGATCATAAAATTGTGGGGTTTGAAGCAATATCGATTCGCCAATCAGATGATCATCGATCCAAACCCTGGACGGTTTTGTCCGTTCCATGATAAGCTGGATATGTTTGTCTTTAAAATCCATGGGGATTTGGACTTTTTTTCTATACCAAGCTGGGCCCTGATAGGTAAAAACCCGATTTAGGTGCATGGTTGTAGTGTCCTGATTCAGCATGCCTTTCTTATTTTCATCCATTGTACCCGGCAAGACCACAGAATCCTGCAAATCAGTCAGAAACCATTTTTGTTGGATACCGATATCAGTGCTATCCAATGAAAATTGCCAGGATCCTGACAGATCCAATTGAGTTCTGAAATTTTCTATTGGCCTTTGGCAGGAGAATAAAAAAATAAAGACTGATAAAAGTAAAAATCTCATTATGAAAAAAATTAGGATTAAAGAATTATAAATTTCGCTGAAAATAATTGACTACCGAGGAAATTGATACAAAAAATCAATTGCCGTTATAAAAATTCCAACTTATTTCTGGCCCTTATCTCCTTTCAAATCAAACAAAAAACAATATCCCATATCCATGAAAAATGCATTTATTAATTGCAAACATTTAGAGAATACTTGTTCAATATTTTGTTTTTACTATTTGAGATTTGCTTACTTCCAACATTAAAATCTGATATTATAGTTCAGCTTAAGTCTGGTTGAGCTTTCCTGAACCATGAACCGGTTGTTTTCGGGTAGCTCGTACAAGGTGCTGTTCCATACAAAAAGAATCTCATTTCCAGGTTTCAATATCCAGCGAAACCGGGTCTGCCAACCCATCTTTTGCGATACATTATCGTACTGAATATAGTTGGTCAGTGAAATATCCGGGCCGAAAAATATATTGGCGTTCACCCGGTAAATTTGGGTTTCGAAATCACCTTCCGGCAGGAAGACTTTATTGAGCTGGTACTCCATACCTACAAAAATTGGTGTGTTGATCTTGTACCCAAAGGCAAACTGAAAATCATGACGATACCCATCAAAAAATGAACCCCAGACATATTCCGGTTGAAACCAAATTCGGCGTCGCTGGGCGCTTTGTATTTTTATAGAATGGCGCCAAAAATTATATGTGCCGGCAGAAATAGAAATCGAATCTCGCGGGAAAATGTTAAAGTCTTCGTCTAGAAATTCATATTTCGATATGGATGAAAATATAAACTTATCTCCGGAAATTAATGCTAGTTCAAATGGAGTTAATGGGATTTCACGAGTAAGAAGGGAATTGTCAAAGTCAGTAATAAAATCACCTCCCACTCTGAAATTTATTTGTAAAATTCCAAACTTATTTGGTCTGGGTCCCAAGGCAGCTTCAGCATAGTTTTCTTTGATTCCAAGCCTGGGAACAAAACCAATTCCTGCCCGATAGTTTTCACCTATCTCCTGATGACCCACTCTGAACTTAAAAAAGTCATTCGGATAGTTGATTTCCGTTCCCCAGGAAATGTCCTTTCCCTCCAACCCTTCCGTAAATGATTTCATGCCAAAACCTGAAAAGGCAAGCACCTTATTCCCTTTGAATTTTGCTGTAGCTAGCCGTACGTCAAGACCCGCTAATTGATTTGAAGCATCAGATAATGCATTGCCATTTGTTCCGATAAAACCGATATACGACTGATTGCCCAGGTTCCTGGTCACCCGAGCAACAGTAAGGTTTCGGCTATCGTTTGGTTTGTCCATTATATTTTGAAAACCGATATTCCATGGGCCAGCCTGTCCGGTAACTTTGGCTCCCCAAATAATTGGAATTGGATTCCCATCTGGATCCAGGCCAATTCTCCTGGAGAAGAAAGGAATATTAAGTTTGCCGTATTTATTTTCGTCGTCACCACTAATGCCGAAGTTGAAATATTGTGCCCCATCAAGGAAAAAATTCCTTTTTTCTGGAAACAGCAAACTAAAACGTGTTAGGTTTATTTGCCTGCTATCCACCTCCGTTTGGGCAAAATCAGTATTGAATGTAAGTGCTGCTTTGATCCCTGGAGTTACCCGGTAAAAAATATCTCCTCCCAAATTGAACATCGGGTTTTTATTTCTGATATAATTACTATTCTCAGATTCCGGATTATCTAACCCTGCGATAACATATGGGCTTATGTCCAATCCTATTCCTTTTGTAATTCCCTTTAGCCCGGTCAGTAAGCCTGCATCTGAAATCTGAAACCTATATGAGTCTAAATTGGCTACCGGCCAATAGGAAGTTTCGGATTTCCGGATAATGTTCCGGATAATTTTCATTCCCCACTCGGATTGATCTGGTCTGAAATTCAGTGTTTTGAATGGAATAGCAAGTTCTGCATCCCAACCTGTAGCATGGATTTTTGCCTTACCTTCCCATAAACCGTCCCATTGTTTATTAAATCCAGCCCCATTTTCACTCACTAACGCATCGCCAATCGATCCTTTTGGGCCGACCTGAAACCAATACCCGTTGCGCTTGTCCAGGAACGTATCAAATATTATTTGTACCCGATCATCATTACCAAGACTGATATCCCTGGCGAGTTCATTTGCTGTAATTTTTTTTGGATCATCAATACAGCGCATTCCGATATACAAATAGTTTTCATCGTACAAAATATAAACAAAGGTCGGTTCTGAAGTTGGTTCTCCTGTGTTTGGCTGTCGCTGAATTAGTTCAGTGATCGCAGGAGCTGTTTCCCATATTTTATCATCGATTTTACCATCGATTTTTGGTGGAGTATTGGTATAAACAGCTTTTACTTCTGAGGATGCAAAAATCTTATGAAAACCTATGAAAAGGCATACAACCAAAAGCAAAATCCTCCTTACTGGATATTTCATGTAAATATATTTTTGGGTTTATCTAATAAAAATCAACTATAAAGGCTGCTGCTGAAAGCTAAGCATTCATCTTTAGCTTTTGTGTTAAATCATATTATTCAACACTTGTATTATAATACTTCGTATTAATTTCTTGCTATTATGACAGATAGAAGCATTTAATAATTAGAAAAAATTACTCTTCCTGCTCTTTAAACTGCTGGAAATCCGACTTTATTTCTATAGGCGGAAAGTGATTGTTGCTTTCATTCACATCAGCAGTTTCTTTGAAAGGGTCCAACACAACATTATCCAACTCCTTGTTTAATACAAATACTTTGGTCACTTCTACCTCATTTAGCCTCCAAATTTCGGCTGGTATACGTCTAATTTCCGATGATCCATCTTTATAATTGAATTGTATGATCACTGGCATTACCAAGCCACCATTATTTTTTAGTTTTACTTCGTAAAAGTTATTCTTATCATTTAATAAATCATCAGCCTCAGAAAATGTGGTTTTAAGTGGTTTTGGATTCGCTAACTTCTCTGCAGGACTTTGAATGTATTCAGGCGAATACCCTTTGGAATCCATTGCCCCGGGTTCATTGGTGCCATTTCCTTTTTTCTTCCTGCTTTGCTTTTCGTTGTTATTAACAACTGACTCATCTTCGATCTGCTCCGTATACTTATACCAATTTATATCTGCAACTTCTATATCTACATTGTCAGTAGTATAAAACCATCCCTTCCAAAACCAATCCAGATCAACTGCGCTGGCGTCTTCCATAGTTCGAAAAAAATCTGCCGGAGATGGATGTTTAAACGCCCACCGCTTTGAATATTCTTTAAACGCATAATCAAATAGTTCAGGACCCATTATGGTTTCACGCAGAATGGTTAGTGCAGTGGCGGGTTTAGCATAGCCATTACTTCCAAATTGTTTAATCTGCTCAGAATTGGTCATAATGGGAACCATAAAATCCTTACTACCTTTCATGTAGGGTACAATTTTCTCAGGTGGGCCTCTTCGCGAGGGATAATTCGGATCCCATTCTTTCTCAGTAAGTGATTGAACAAATGTATTTAGTCCTTCGTCCATCCAAGTCCATTGACGCTCATCCGAATTTATAATCATCGGAAAGAAATTATGGCCAACTTCATGGATAATTACCGATATCATGCCATGTTTTAGTCGGTCAGTATATTTTCCGTCTTTTTCGGGCCTTCCATAATTGAAGCAAATCATTGGATACTCCATACCATTTGATGCCTCAACTGAGATTGCCACCGGATATGGATAATCAACGGTATATTTGGAATAGGTCTTTAGCGTTTGGGCAACTACACGAGTTGAATACTCCTCATACAATGGATTTGCTTCTTTGGGATAATAAGACATCGCCATTACATTTTTTCCAGCAATGTTGACACCCATAGCATCCCAAATTAGTTTTCTGGAGCTGGCAAAGGCAAAATCACGGACACTGTCTGCATGATATTCCCATACTTTTTTATCTTTTGCTTTTTCTTTTTCCTTTTTTATTACCTCTTCCTGAGAAACGATAATAACTGGCTTCTCTGAAATCTTGGCTTGCTCAAAAAGTGCAATTTGTTGTGGAGTCAATACTTCTTTGGGATTTTGCAACACTCCTGTTGCAGCTATAATATGATCAGAAGGCACAGTTATTCTTACTTTGTAATCTCCAAATGGTAGCGTAAACTCTCCTCTTCCAAGGAATTGTTTATTCTGCCAACCATTGATATCATCATATACTGCCATTCTTGGGAAGAATTGAGCAATCGTGTAGAGATAGTTGCCATCCTCCGGGAAAAATTCCATCCCTGATCTTCCTCCGACTTCCTTCCTGTTATTAATATTGTATTTCCATTTTACAGTAAAGGAATATAATTCACCTGTTTTCAAAACCACTGGCAGATTTACGCGCATCATGGTTTTATTTATGGTGTATGGCAAATCATTTCCTTTCTTATCTTTTATCTCCAAAATTTTGAATCCAAGATCATAATCATGACCTACCATACTTTTAATGGTGCGATCGCTAAGGTTATCGTCAATTTTAGAAGTTGCTGTACTGTAAGAGTCAGACTCCGTGCTTCGCATGTTTTGCTCAAGCTGCAACCAAAAATAGGATAAAACATCTGGTGAATTATTCGTATAGGTGATCTCTTCAAAACCACTTATAGTCTGATTGTCATCATTAAGCTCTACATCAATGATGTAATCTGCTTTTTGTTGCCAATACTCATTGCCAGGAGATCCTGACGCTGATCGATACGAATTTGGCGTAGGAAGCATCGTGCCCAATTGTTCAAATTTTTGACCTGTAAAACTTTCCTGTCCGTAAACAGTGATTATTGACAGGCAAATAAGCGAGAAAACAATATTAACTTTCATTTAAAAATCGTATAGTTTTACCAAAATTTAGAGTCAAACATAAGGGTTATGGCCACACCAGCAATGCCGGAGGAAATCACCATTACCCAGTCCCGTCTGTTTATTCCGATGATACTTAAAAAAAGAAATGCAATAAGTAAAAAAGCCAAAGAAACTACGATCTGGCCAGTTCCTATCCCCAAATTGAATGCAATAAATTGATCCCAGATTCTAAAACTATCCTTAGTCATTCCTGTAAAATAGCTACTATAACTAAAGCCGTGAATGGCACCAAAAACTACAGCCAAAACATAATTTTTACGCATGTTTCCCTGGTAACGAAAATTGTCCTTTTTTTTGAAAACATTTGTAAAGGATGTAAAAAATATCGTTAGGGGAAGAAGAAATTCGATGAGTTCCTGATTGTAATTCATCACCTTGAAACTGGCCAGAGAAATAGTAATGGTATACCCTAAAATAAAAAAAACCAATAGTATAATCACTCGTTTCCAGTCCTTTATGCTAAATACAACAAGGAGCGAAATCAGAAACAGAATATATTCTACACTATAGATATCCAGAATATACCTGACGCCTAGCTTATAAAACAATAAAAACTGTGACATCAAAAACCACTATTATAAGATATTAAAAAATTGTATTTTATTAAGAATCGTAATATTAATGCATAAATTTGAATTTAAATAGCAATTTTTTTGAAATGCTTTTACTAACCCTCAAGTATTTATGTATTATTTTAATTTCAAAATTACATCCTTTTCATGTGAGCGTATGTGAGATTTTTCACAATGCCGATACACGTTCTGTGGAAGTATCGATGAAATTTTTTATAGATGATTTTGAGCAGGCGCTTCAGAAAAACACAGATTCAGAATATATGCTTACCGATTCTTCGGATGTTGAAAATATTAAACAATACTTGCAAAGGCACTTTGTCGTCAAACTCAATAATCAAAAAACAGCGTTAAATATGTTGGGTTTTGAATTACGGGAAGATGCTGTATTATGCTATTTGGAAGGAAAAAGTTTTAAGGAAATTAACTTAGTCGAAATAGAGAATAGTGTAATGATGGAGATTTTTGACGACCAGATCAACCTGACCCATTTTGAGTATAAAAACAATATGAAAAGTATTCAGACTACTAAAGACCAGCCAGTTGGAACTATCGACACTTCAACCTGGTAGTGAAATGTTATAAAAAGGGAATACCGCCCGGATTTCCCAGAATTTGCCATTATGTTTTAATAGAAAAAGATTTTCAACATTAAATAAAGCATGAAAGGCCTTAGTTGCATAGTTTTCCCATGCTTTAAGAAACATTGTAGAAGACAAATCTCTAAAGGCTATAGTGATATGTGGCGAAAATATTTTATTTCTCTTTTCTTTTGTTTTACAATCCAAGTGGAATACTTCATCAAGCTGGCGATGAAGCAAACTTAACTGTTCACAATTTTCTATTTTCAAAAAAATGATATTCGGTTTGAATGAGCCAAATCCGTTAATAATGATCTGAAATGGAATTATAGTTTTAGCAAATATTTCCAGCTGGGCCTTGACTTTATTTTCATCAAACATGTCCAAATCAAAAGGTGGGATGAGTGTAATATGAGGAGGAGAATTTAATGATTTGCGAGTGCTATATTTTTTTGCAAAAAAATATTTAAGTTCTTGAATTTGTTTTTTTAATGGTTCCGGAGGTATAATCGCTACAAAATAAAGGGATTTGTTTACCATCAAATTTTAGTAAAAATCATGTAATATTAATAAATAATCAATTGTTATTGGCTTGATATTATAATTTGGTAGGCGATATTTTTTTGATTTTTATTT
>JAHEMV010000220.1 GCA_024643455.1 Cytophagales bacterium | reverse complement strand
AAGGCTTCTTTAGCAGTGAAGAAGCATGGAAATACCAGGAAAAATTATATCGCTATATGATTGCGCGATGGGGATATAGCCGTTCACTGGCCATTTGGTTTATTGTAGATGAAGTAAACGGAACGGATGGCTGGGCGTCAGGAGATACCCTGGGGGCAGCCAATTGGGCAAAAAAAATCCATGAATTTTTTAAGAAAAATGACCCATGGCAACATTTGACTACTGGCACACGCAGTGGGGGAATAAATGAATGGTGGCAACAAGGATATGAAATTTTAGATATGCCTGGCAGGGAAATTTATGAAGCTCAGGGATTCCCCATTATTAATGATGGAAATATCGAGTCTTCAGACACTCATCCACTTACATATAGTTACAGAAATTATGCAGGCCAGGTCCAGAAACTCTGGCAAGGATTTAATAAACCAGTTATAATTCCTGAAACGGGCTGGGATCATACATTTTACGAAATGAGTATGCCTGGCTACCTTGCACAATATCATAATGCTCTTTGGGTTAGTTTGGCTACAGGTACAGCGATGTCACCTTTCTGGTGGGCATACTCCAGGTCGTTGAACGACAATGTTATTACTAATCAGCTATTGAGTTTCAGGCATTTTGTAGACCAGATTCCTTTTTCAAAACTTACAAACATCACTCCTATTGATATTAAAAATTCAGATGGAGACGCTTATGCCATAGGCAGCAATCAGCTCATATTTGGATGGGTGGTTAATTCAAAAACCGATTTAGCCGGAAAAACAATTTCATTGTCAAGCATTAAAAACGGTAAATACAAATTGAAATTATACCATACCTGGCGAGGAAAATTTATGGATGAAAATGAACAGGAGGTGGAAGTTTCCGGAGAAACATTTTCATTCGATTTGCCAAATCTAAAGATAGAAGGTCAGCATGCTCAATATATTGGCCAGGATATCGCATTCATACTTCAGCCTATTTCCGTAACTAAAGCGAAATAGATGACCAACATTTATTGGATGGGATTCCTTATTTATTAACGATTCCCATCCATTACCTTTTTTTTAAGGCATAAAGCTGAATAATGATTTTCTTTTTTATCCTCTATTATTCATCAATTCTTCAATTTCATCTGCCTCAATAGGGATGTTTTCCATGAGATCAATGATACCATGATCTTTAATTACTACATCGTTTTCAAGTCTTATTCCGATTTTTTCTTCCCTGATGTAAATTCCCGGTTCTACAGTAAAAACCATCCCGGACTTCATTTTCATTTGTGGATAACCATAGTCATGTACATCAAGTCCCAGATGATGTGAAGTGCCATGCATAAAATATTTCTTATAGGCTGGCAAATTGGGATCTTGATTTTTTATATCTGTTTTACTCAAAAGTCCAAGAGCAAGTAATTGCTTCTCCATTATTTTCCCGACTTCTTTGTGATATTCCGTGATGGTGTTTCCCGGAACCAACATTTCCATGGCTGCTCTTTGCACGCTCAGGACTGCATTATACACTTCCTTTTGTCTTTTTGTAAAACGCCCATTAACTGGTACGCATCGCGTCATGTCTGCATTATAGTTGCCGTATTCTGCTCCAATATCCATTAAAACCAACTCTCCATCTCGACACTTGTTTTTATTTTCGATATAATGTAAAACACATGCATTAAATCCTGAGGCAATTATTGGTTGAAAGGCAAACCTTCTGCTTCTATTGGATATAAATTCATGAATCAATTCTGCCTCAATCTCATACTCCATAACCCCAGGTTTAATGAATTTAAGGACCCGTCTAAATCCCTTTTCTGTAATTAGGATAGCTTCTTTCAGTTGCTCAATTTCAGCTTTGGTTTTAATGGTCCGAATTTGATGCAAAATAGGTTGCGACCGTTCTAATTTATGTAAAGGGTATTGCTCCAAACACCATTTAGTAAATCTTTTATCACGGGTTTCTACTTCATTTTTAGCACGTAAATGTTCATTGGAGTTTAAATAAATGGTAAGGCTTTGAGCAGCCAAATTTTTAAATATTTCATGAAATTGCGCCACCCAGAAAATTGTCTTAATCCCTGATAATTCTCTGGCTTTCTCTTTTGTGTATTTCTCACCTTCCCAAATTGCAATTTCTGCATTGGTTTCTTTAATAAATAATATCTCCCTGTGTTGCTCTTCACTCGCATCCGGAAAAAGTAAAAGGACACTTTCTTCTTGATCAATACCACTTAAATAAAAAATGTCAGTCTGCTGGATAAATGGCATGGTTCCATCTGCACTAGTGGGCATAGCATCATTTGAATTGAATACAGCAATGGAATTAGCAACCATTTGTTTTACAAACTTTGCTCTGTTTTGAATAAAAAGTTCCTTTTTCGCAGGTGTATATCTCATTTTGGGGAATTTTAATTGTTTTAAGGAAAAAGTTTTACCGGATGCAATTTATGAAAATCAACTAGGTAAAGAATGAAAAAATAACTTTCCTTTTGAGCATAAAAAAAGCTTAACCCTTTTAAGGGTTAAGCTATTCAGCTAAAACTAAACTTATTGTAATTAATATACCTTTCAGTTATATGGTCGAGTATTTTAATTATTCAAATATATTTTATTTGATTTAAAGTTAAAAATATAACTTGATTTATTTTGTTTCATTTCACAAACATCAATTCTGTAAATCGGTGAAATAACTAATCAAATCTAAGCATTAACAAATTATAACCTTCATTTTGGCTCATTTGTTAAATTTTAACACATTCGAATATAAAGGTTCATACAAAAAAATAACAATTTACCGTTTATTTATTCGGCCATTTATAACCTTTCAAAACTAAAGAATTTTATTATTTCTCTTCCTTTGTTTTTTGCGTATTGAGACCTAGAGCCAGGTAAATCGGGCAAACGCTTACCAAACTAGTCAGAACAAAAATGCCCCCAAGGATCAATAATACAATTGCCAACATCCCAGAGATAATGTTCGTAAAATACAAAACGACAATTATAAGGGCTACAACAACTCTAATAATACGATCAATACTTCCAATATTTTTTTTCATAATCATATGTTTTTAGATATAATAAATTGGTTTTTATGTAATACAAAAATAAAACAAGTATGGATTAACAATTGGTAACTTCTGTCACCATTAACGATTTACTTTGATGAAATCATCTTCAATTACTCATTCCACTATTTCTATTCCCCTAAAAATTAACTTTAAATCCGACACCTCCTGAACAAATCCCCAAATGAAAAACTGGAGCATAGCTCTTTACACCTAATCCTTCATTGTATTTTTGAACTGCCAAAAATGATTGCCTAAAGGATTTAGTGTAAAGTGGAATAGTTATAACGACAAGCCCACCTCCTACAGCCATCAATGTCCAATTGGGCTCACCTCCGATTAAAGTATTTGCTAATTGCAATCCAATCAGAAAACCGCCTGTTCCACTGATGATGGAAGCGATCGTGTTGTTGCTTTTGGCTTTTTTAATCAACTGATAAGCCTCCTGGTTCTCTTCCATTATGTATGGAAGTTGATTTAAATTTAGTCTTACGTCATTTTGGAAAAATTTATACCCAAAGATTTTTTTCTGGAATAAAACAGAATCTGATGGAACCTGGGCCTTTACGATGTTAGCAAATCCAAAAAGCACCAACGTCAAAACAACTATTTCTTTCTTCATCATTTTCTCAATTTACCAATTTCTCGTACTCCTTCCCCTTTTATTCCAGTATTCAAATCACCCAAATCAGCCCTGGCTTGATCACCAACCTTCTTCAATTGTTCAACAATTTCAGGATACATTTTTATAACATTGTACCGCTCACCAGGATCTCTGATAAGATTGTATAATTCAAGTGAATCAACATTAATATTTATTCGTTTCCCTCCTTGTCCATCATTTCCGGGATTTGTGGCTTCATAAGACTGATATGTATGGGGATATACTAATTTCCAGTTACCTTGTCTTACTGCATTCAAATTGTTTTTTCCATAATAGTAGTACAATTCTTTTCTCGGTTTGGCGCTCATGTCGCCTTTCCATAAATCGATTATATTCACACCATCAATCTTATGTTCAGGAAGACTTCCGCCAACAATTGATGCAAGTGTTGGAAAGAAATCAATCGAAGACACCAACTGATTACAAACGACTCCTGATGGCACATTTTCTGGCCACTTTACAATGCATGGTACTCTTTGACCACCTTCCCAGCTTGTAGTTTTTCCTTCACGCAAGCCTCCTGATGATCCGGCATGGTTTCCAAAGTTTAACCATGGGCCATTATCCGTATTAAAAATCACGATTGTATTTTCCTCCAAACCATTTTCCTTCAGCGTTTCTATTATTTGTCCAACTGACCAATCAATCTCCATCATTACATCACCATACATCCCCTGCTCACTTTTACCTCTGAATTTATCCGAAACACCAAGTGGTATATGCGGCATGGAATGCGGAACATAAAGGAAAAACGGATTTGTTTTATTGCGGCGGATAAAATCAACTGCCTTTTCAGTATAAAGTGTTGTGAGTTTATCCTGATCGGCATAACTGTTAATAAATTCAACGGATTCATTCCCATGGATCAAAGGTAAATCAGGAAAATCGCCCCTTCCCTTTCCAGGAGCTGATCTACTACCATCAAGTTCTATTGGCCACATATCATTGGAATACGGCAAACCGGCATATTCGTCAAAACCATGCTGAAGCGGTAGAAACTGCACATGATGACCTAAATGCCATTTGCCAAAAATGGCGGTAGTATAGCCTTTTCCCTTTAACATTTCAGCCAACGTTACTTCATCATCACTTATGCCAACCTCATCATACGGAAATAAAGCCCCTGAAATTCCAATTCGATTTGGGTAACAGCCAGTTAGTAATCCTGCCCTGGAAGCACTACACACAGGTTGAGCTGAATAAAAATTTGTAAACCGCATACCATCGGCTGCCATTCTATCCAAATTAGGAGTTTGAAATCCTGTTGCACCAAAACATCCTATATCTCCATACCCCTGGTCATCCGTAAAAATGATCACAATATTTGGCAACGTGTTGGTCTTACTTTGATGATGATTGCAGGAAGAAATTATAAAGGCTAAAAAAAAACTAAAAAATAAGGATCGGCTTTTCATAAAAAGGATTTTAAAATCAAACCAAATATGCAAATTGAAAAATAGGATCGCACATGCAATCCTATTTAAAATTTTTTAAAAATCTGAGCTCGCTATTTTTTGCTTTTTTCCAGCGCATTTTTTCTGGAAATTGCTGCTTTTTTTACTGTAGAACGCTTATCGCCCTTAATAACCATATCAATAGCGCCGGCATTAGCAATACTTCGTATATATGCAATCGCGTCTTTGGAATTATAATCCAAACTTTTTGGCATAGTTGTTTCGATGATTTCTGGCTCCTCATTCCCCTGTTCTAAAGGCATATCCGATTCGAATAGCTCTTCAACAGACAAGCCATCTGAAATTTTAATTGGATTTTTATCGAAAATCTTTTTTTCTTTTCGCTCTAACTTTGATTTTTTATTTTCTAGTTTTTTTACTGCGCCTTTCTTCTTTTTTAATTCTTTGGAAATCTTTTTCGATTTTTTTTCTGATTCTGAAAATTTTTCTTTCAGTTTTTTTATTTCGCCTTTTTTGAGTTTGTCTGATTTTTTAAGCTTTTTGTCTATCTTTTTTTCTTTCGACTTAAGCTTATCTTCAAAGATTTTTAACTTCTTAATGACTTTTTTCAGTTTGGAAAGCTTAGATTTTCCTTCAGCTTTTTTATCATTTTTTGACATGATTATTTTTAGTTTAGTAAGATATGGACGAATGTTTTTACATATTAAAATTAAAACAAAAAATGAGACATTTTTATATTTTAAAAGCAATAGTTTTAGGATTTACTCAATACGAAGTTTAGTAGGTCTAACGACCTTATAATTTTTCCAAAAATCTGAATCTGGCTCTGTTTGTTCTTCCAGGGGTTTATCTACATCTATTCGTTCATCTTCCGGTATTTCATGAACATTATTCATCTCAAATTCAGTATTCACGAGTCCCATTTCCATATTAAACACACTCTTATCATTTTTACTAAACATCTTTTTTTTAGTTAACTCAACGCCCCCGTCAATGGCTATATCATTTAAATACCATAATCCGCCAATGGGTTTATAATGTACCATGACATGCAATTCAGGATTAGTCACACCATATCCCATTACAAAAATAATTGGTTTTACTGCCGCTGGTATTACTATTTCATTGGTATATTCTATGGCAAGAATGGCGTCACTTTCCAATGAAATGAAAACATTGCCATCTTGTCGTTGATGTTCATATTTCCCTTTTGTCTCAAACCCAATAATGATAACTTGTTCACCAAAGTATTTCGAATACCCTTCAATGGAATATTTGTATTTTTTTCTATTCTTGATATCCAGGTATGAAGCAGAATCCCGTAAAGGGTCGGCACTCAATATTTCCTCAGGCCCCCCAAAAGAAGCAGATATTATTGTCTCATCGATCGATTCCTTTTCTTCCCATACTTCCCCTTTTTTTTCTGTTTTACGCTTCTCCTTTTCGAACTTCTTCTCAAGCTTTTCACGCATGAATTGAAGTGTCCCAAGTTTGTTGCCTCTTCGAGATTTTAATACTTTAGACTGACTTTTTTTATCTTGCAAATAGGGCGGATTATAGGTCTCAATTATGGCTTCCGTAAATTTTAAAAACACGCCGTTTTCTGAAATATACTCACTGTAATATTCATTTGTCATATATGGATTTTGAGTATAATTTTTAGGGATTTTCTGCATAGCATTATAAATATAATCCCATGGTTGCCATGGCCGCACTTCTACTTCATCCAGAGTAAACGTGTCTATTTCCATGCCTATCTGCACCTTTTGCCCTATTCCCTTTATTTTTACTTCAAAGTTTTTGTATCCCATATAAGAACATACCAGGATCGAATCGCTAAGATATTCTGGAATAGAAAGTATAAACCGGCCATCTGAAGTTGTAACAGTACCGATTGTAGTTCCTTTTATGGCAATCGTAGCAAAAGAAAGGGGTTCATTACTATTGTTATCGAAAACATTTCCCGATATAATTCTTGTTTGACCAAAGACAGCCAATGAAATGCATTGAATCAAAAGTGCTGTAATAAATAGTGATCTTATTTTTCTCATTTTTGCTATTTGGATCAATTGCTAATTGATGTTTTTTTTGATGTCCTCAGAAATTAAAGTTGAATTGTATTTTTTACTCAATTGCAATTAACTTGATAAATGGTTAGAAAAATTCCTGAATGGCTATTGAGTAAAGTTATAAAAACGAATTACTTTAATTCTCTTTTCGAATTTCGCTAAGAATTTGAGTCATTTGCTCAAGAATTTCCGCATGTTCATGAATAAGATTTTTAGTTTCAGAAGGATCTTTTTCCATGTCATAAAGTTGATAGGGTTTATGGAAAGGACTTCCAACCGGTTGTTGTCTTCCTCCAGAACCTTCAGAAAATATCATTTTCCATTTACCGTTTCTAATCGAAAAAGTACCATTAACAGAATGGTGTACGACAGGAGGCCTCTCGAATGTGGTGTTGCTAATTAAAGACTGGAAAAAACTAAAACTATCCTCACCTGATTCTTTCGCATAGCGAACATCGAGTAGTTCTCCTAAAGTTGCAAATATATCCGTTAAACAAAGCAGGTTTGTGTTACTAGTCCCAGGCTTTATTTTTCCAGTCCATTTAACAATAAATGGCACGCGATGGCCTCCTTCATAAATATCCGCTTTAGTTCCACGCCATACAAAGTTTGATTGCCGGTTTCCCGGATTATAGCCCTGCACTGCCGCATCATCAATATGATCCGGCAGATCTGAATCAATCCTGTACATATATGAACCATTGTCACTTGTAAAAAAGATAATGGTATTTTCACCAATCTCATTTTTTTCGATGGCCCTTAAAATTTCCCCAACAGTCCAGTCTACCTGCATGACCAAATCTCCGTAAGGCCCAAATCCTGATTTTCCAATAAATCTTTCCGCAGGCAAGGCAGGTTTATGAGGGCCCGTCAATGGGAAATATAGCAAAAATGGGTTCTCTTTTTTAGAATGATCTTCAATAAATAAAACCGCCTTTTCGGTCAATTTATCCAATGCTTCTCTGTGAATAAAATCCGGCGCAATCTCCCCTCTTCTGGTATAAGCTGGGAAGTCAACAAACGGACTGATGCTGTCTGGAATCGTCGTCGCTAAATTGTTTTCAATAAATACATACGGACT
>JAHEMV010000219.1 GCA_024643455.1 Cytophagales bacterium | reverse complement strand
CCTGTTCCTTCTTCAATTTGTAAATACTGTAAACCGCTCTGTGTTTGTATCACATTGGGTTTGTTCCTATTTTTTGCCAGAAAATCTTCACTGGTTTTACGATTATTTCCGAACGATCCTCTGCTTTTATTGCGCTTTTCTCTATTTGCCATTTTTTAGAATTGTATTACGATTCAAAATACCAAAATAACTCCTGAAGCTATATTATTCTTTGGGCACAATTTAATCGAAAACAAAAGATTATTTATTAAAAGACAAATCACAAAGTATTTTCAATACTTTGTCAAAATAATTATATTTAATAGAGAGTCAATTTATTGGCAAGGAGTAAGATAATGAGCAGAAAATCAATAAGGTGAAATGTGAAGAATCAGGTGGGATATCATTTGAAATCAAGTATTTACATTCATAATAAATAGTTATAAATTATCATGTCTGTTCGTCCGCCAGCAGTTTCCGGTATCTATTACCCAAAGGAGGCCTATGGCATTGAACAATTTCTAAATCAGACTGCAAAATCAGAGGAAAAATACGTAAACAAAAAGCTGAACCCCAAAAATATTATTGGAGGAATTGTTCCCCATGCAAATTATGAGCTTTGTGCTGGCGAGGCCATCCATTTTTTTTACTATCTAAAGCGCAAAATAGAAAAACCAGAAACGATAATTATTATAAATCCATCTCATAAGGGAACGAAAGACGAAATCTCTTTTGATGTTCATGATGCATGGAATACTCCAATGGGAGATGTTGGTTTGGATCTTGAGTTTATGGATTTTATTGATATTCCAAGAGCTGAAGATGCCCAAAAAGAAGAATATGGAGCTGAAGTGATTTTGCCATACTTGCAATTTTTTCTTGCTTATCCATTTAAAATACTTCCAATTACCATGCAAAAAGAAAGCTACAAATGTGCCGGAAGTCTAGCAGAAAAAATTTATAAAGCTAATCAGGTGTTAAAACGAAAAATTATTGTGATTGCTTCCAGTAATTTTTCACACAATGAAAGACCGGAGCTTGGTTTTTATAATGACAACTTGGTTATAAACAGGATTTTGAATAATAGTATTCATGGTTTGTATGAAACAATTCATGAAAATTCTCTTACGATTTGTGGTTATGGGCCGATAATGACTTTGATGTTTTTTAGCAGATTAATTAATCCAAAATATAAAGTGGAGATTCTTGCCAGAGGTAATTCGTCAAAAAAATTAAGAAAGAATTTGGTCTTTGATTATGTTTCAGCACTATTTTATGAATAGCTAATCCCATATTTTATTTGGGATTATCCTACAGTTTTGATCTCTTCTAGTGCGTTTTCAGTTAAAGGTTTAGTAATGAACTTTATAACATTGTCATTATTAACAATCTTATCAATATCCCTTTTATTGTCAGAGCTGGAAAGAATAATCACTTTACACTTATTTCTAAGGTAAGAATTGAATTTTTCAAACTCATAAAGGAATACAAAGCCATCTACTATGGGCATATTGATGTCCAAAAAAATAAAATCAGGCAGGTTTTCTGGTGTGTCTTTGTTTGCTTCAAGATATTCCAAAGCACTTTTTCCGGAATTTTTGATCTCTACACTTTTAGCAAAATTAGTAATTTCAATAATTCGTCTGCTGATAAAATTATCCGTATCATTATCATCGACGAGCATCACCAAATCAATTTTATTATCTACTATCATATCCAACGTTGTTGTAATTGATCAATTGCTATTGATTTTTTCTACAAATCAATTTCAGTATTACAAATTGTATTTAAACTTGCATTATTTCAGGCAAATATAAGTATAAAAAATTTTTATAAGGATACAAATTTTTATACAGGTAATATTTAAAGTAAATCTAAATTTTAAGCCCTTATTTCAAGGTAAATTCTCTCTTTTATTATTTCGCAGGCGATATCTTCAAAATTTCACCTTCTTTGATATTGAAATCATTTTTATCGTTGAGATCCATTAGATCCTTTATTGTAGTACTGTATTGTCTGGCTATTCCATAAAGTGTTTCATCAGGAGCTACAGTATGTGTTATGAATTCTGTTGATTTAGAGGTCTGTTTTGATTGGTTTGGACCTTCAGTTGGTTTAATAATCAAAATTCGTTGTCCCACGTTTAAAACATCCAAATTATCAATATCATTCCATTGCCTCAATTCTCCAATTGAAACACCATACGTGCGTGAAATGCTAAACAATGTTTCGCTCGATTTTACAATGTGATATATTTCTTCATTTTTCACACTTTTTTTAGATGGGTAAATTGCCGAGTTACTTTCTGGTGACCTGGATATTTCATTTACTACTGCAAGGTCTTTATCTTTCTTCACATAACTATTTTCACTAATATACCCTGTGTTGTCATCCAATTCTTCAAATAAAAATTCTTCATCTGCTAACTCGCTTTGATGGATTTCGTCTTCAGTTGGTGTTAATTTAAATTTTTCAGTTTCTTCATTCAGCTGTATACTGGGAACACTGGGGTAGGAAATTTCATTTGGGATGCTTTTGACAATCACATTTTGTGCATCTGTTTTTCGGTATTCAACGGCTTGATTTGAAGGACGAATAAACCGTAGCCATATCACCATTCCCGGGCTAAGGTCCTTTTCTTCTCTCATGCGATTTTTTGTCAATAGGTTCTTTACCTTAATGCCATATTTTTGTGAAATTGACCAGGCGTTTTCCCCTGGCATCACCGTATGATAGTGAATTTTTGCTTTTGATTTTTTTGATTTTAAATAATATACCTGACCGTCATTGACTCTATCCAGGGAGGTCATATCATTGTATTTAAGGAATCTCTTTTCATCAATCCCATAATCAGTCTTTATTGAACGCAAATTATCAGATGCGGACGCGATAAACCCTGGGATTCCATTGATTTTTATGGACGTTGAGGTGCCAGTGCTGATAATCGGGTATGTCTGATTTTCTTTAAAGTCAAAATCAGAAATCGGTTTATAGGTATTTTGAAAAACAATTTTTGATTTAGGACTATTAACTTCTTTTACATTACCATTTAAATCCAAGAGGTTTTGAGCAACAAGGTCATTTGTGCCAACAGGAATTAATGCTAAATAGGTTTTGTCGGAAGGGATTTTTCCTTTTTTTAGCCATTTATTATAATCGCTTACTAACTGTTGATCCAATTCAAAGTAATTGGCAACTTCAGCAATTGATTTATTTTGTACTTTGTCATATTCGTACAAATGGAGTGAAGGCGAATAATTTTTATTGATTTCATTTTCAAATGCGATCTTATGGGCAAGAAACTTTTTAATATACCAATGCGTGTGCTTATTGATTTCCATTTTAGTTTTACCCAGGTATTTTTTATCTATATGTTGTTCCGCACCACCTGGACCCGTGTTGTAAGCAAGTAAGGCATAAAGCCAATTGTCGAAAAAGAAATTATTTTTCTTCAGGTATTTTGCTGCTCCCCGACTAGATTCTGTTATGTGCATCCGCTCATCGATATAACGATCTACTCTAAGCCCAACTTCAATGGCAGAGGCTTCCTTGAATTGCCAGAATCCTACCGCATTGGAAGAAGATACCGCATCCGGAATGAGGGCGCTTTCCTGAATAGCAAGATATTTGAAATCATCCGGCAAATTCTCTTCCTGGAATACACGTTCTACAATTGGAAAATACAAATCGATTTTTTCTACTTTCCTGTTAAAATAGGTTTGGTTTCTGGTCAATGCATCAACATCTTCCTGGATTTGTCTACGAGCAGCATCGTCTATATTTAGTTTAATACCAGCAAATTCATAGATTGATGGCACCCTGGGGCTATTGCCAAAGCTGGCTATAGCAACAAATAAAAGGAGTATAATAGGTAGTTGGAACTTTAGCATATTTTTTGAATTAACGACATACCATCTCGTAAAGGAATCATAACGTTTTCAACCCGATTATCATTTTGTACAAGATCATTAAATTCTTTAACAGCCATAGTGTCTTTATCCGTTTTATCGTTTTTCTCCTGGAGCACTTTACCACTCCACAGCACATTGTCTGCCAAAATAAAACCACCTTTCCGAACTAAAGACAAGCTTTGTTCAAAATAGATACTGTAGTTTATTTTGTCAGCATCAATAAAAATTAGATCAAACTGCAGATTAAATGTTGGTAATATTTCCAATGCATCTCCATAATGCGTTGTGATTTTATTACTTAATCCGGCCTCTTTAAAAATTATTGTATGCTGTTCTTTTAACTCCTCGTTGATCTCAATTGTATGCAAATGACCACTTTCTGCTAAGCCTTCACAAAGACAAATAGCTGAATAACCTGTAAAAGTTCCAATTTCAAGTATCAATTTTGGATGGATCATTTTTGATACCATGGCAATAAACCTACCTTGTAAATTTCCTGAAAGCATTCTTGGATAGATGGATTTCAGATAGGTTTCTCGTTCAATTTTGTCTAGTATCCCTCCAGCCTTTGAAGAGTGGTTTTCTATATATTCATTTATTCCAGCAGGGATTATTGACATATAAACTTAATCTTGTGGTACAAAATATAAAAAACTAAGTTTATTTTCATCAAAAATTTCGTGTGTGATGTCAAATAATTTAGATGAAGATATAGATCTTATTTTTTTGACTACCTCATCAAACGATTCAATCGCATTGTGAATGAGCAAACTTTTTCCAAGCATGAGCATCAGGCTGATATTATTTTCTTCTGACATAGCCATCTGTCCAATATATTGTTCCTTTGCTTTATGAAGCTGCACTGATCCCAACGGTTTTTCAGTAAGTTTTTTTAGCTCTTTTAGTACCAAATCCACACTTCGGTTCAGCTGCTTCCTTTCTGTACCGAAAAAAATACTCATAAGTCCTGTATCATGAAAGGCAGCATAATTTGCATCAATAGAATATACAAAACCGTATTTTTCTCTTAGTGCAAGGTTGAGCCTTGAATTCATTGCAGGTCCACCCAAAATATTAATTAGTAGTGAAAATGGTAATCTTTTTTCGTCTTGATTGCTATAAGAAAGTGTGCCTATAGCGCAGTGAGCTTGCATGATATGCTTTTTTTCCAACCTGGTCTTTGCCACGTAGTGTTTAAATTTTTTCCGAGTCTTTTCTACCGTATAAGGAGGAATGTCACTCAGATACTTATTTGCAAGGCGTACAATTTTAGAAAAGGAGAGGCTGCTTACTGAAGAAAATATAAGCCGCTCTGAATTCAAATTCTGTTGGATAAAATTAAAGAAATCATTTTGCCTGAATGATTGCACACTGTCTTTGGTTCCTAAAATGTTGCTTCCCAAAGGATGGTTTGGAAAAACCAATTGATCGAAATCATCTTGAATGGCATCCTCAGGAGCGTCTTTATAGATGGACATTTCCTCCAATATCACATTTCTTTCTTTATCAATCTGATGTTCTGGGAAGGTGCTGTTGAAGGTAATATCGGTCAGTAAGTCAAAGGCTTTATCTGAGTGGTCATTGAGTACAGATGCATAAAAGCATATGTTTTCTTTCGATGTATAAGCATTTAGTTCTCCGCCTAGCGTATCCAGTTTGTTAATAATTTGAAAGGATCTTCTTTTTTTAGTGCCTTTAAAAGCCATATGCTCCCAAAAATGGGCCAAACCCAGTTGATTGGTTTTTTCGTCTCTACTTCCAATATCTAAAATAAAGCCGCAATGGGCTATTTTTGAATTCTGGATTTGCTTATGGACAATTCTAATGCCATTCTGAAGTGTAATTGTACTGTAATCCTGCAATGTCTTTCCTATGCGCTACGTAAATAATCTCTGCAAATATAATTTAAAAAATGTTCAAAATTCGTTCTGCTAAAAATGATCTCTTAATCTGTTGACTTAATATAATCAACGAAATGTCTTTAAACGGATATATCATTATTTCAAATAAATTGTACTTTTCGCACGATTTGTTCGTATCTTAAATGCTTTAAAAAAACTATAATCTTTAAAAACTAAACGATTAAAAAATGGAAAAAATGAGATTGAATCTACTTACCAGCCTTGTTGCAATTTTGCTAATGACCTATGTAAATATTGCTGAAGCACAGGATGCTAAACCCAGACCAAGCCCTGCTGCAGTTGTGACACAACGTATCGGAGTGGATACTGATGTGACGATAAATTATAGCCGACCCGGTATAAAAGGAAGAAAAGTTTGGGGAGAACTTGTCCCTTATGGCATGAATCCAGGAAATAAGTATTCAAAAGACAAGCCATATCCATGGAGAGCTGGAGCAAATGAAAATACAACGATTGAGTTTAATCATGATTTATTGATCGAAGGACAAAAAGTTCCTGCAGGGAAATACAGCATTCATATGGTTCCATCTGAGACTTCCTTTAAAATTATGATTAATAAAATCAGTGATGCCTGGGGCAGTTATACCTATGATGCCAGTAATGATGTTGTTACTGTTACGGTTACTCCAGTTAAAGATGAAAATATGGAATGGCTCCAGTATAGTTTTGATGAATTATCAGACGATGGAGCTACCGTAAATTTGAGATGGGAAAAACTAAAAATTCCATTTAAACTAAAACTTCAATAGAAAAACAGTACGGTTGCTTCGGAATTAAACTTTCGGAGCAACTTTTTTTTATCTTCAATATTAAAATTCTGATGTAAAATGAAACTCTATATCAGGAAAGTTTTCCTGAACCATCATTAGCCATTGTTTTGTTTCAGCCATAAACACCAGTTTTCCATCCTTATCCCTGGCAATATGCCTGTATTTTGACTTTATAAATTCATCCAGTTTTTTCTTATTCTTACTAGCGAACCAACAAGCTTTGAAAAGATTCATAGCGCGAAATCTACAGGTCGCACCATATTCATGTTGCAATCGATGTTGGATAACATCAAATTGAAGTTGCCCCACTGTTCCAACAACGCGGCGTGTCCCCAACTCAAAAGTAAAAAGCTGAGCTACACCTTCATCCATCAACTGCCGTAATCCTTTATCGAGTTGTTTGCTTTTCATCGCATCGAGATTTTCGACTTCTTTGAAAATCTCCGGTGAAAAACTTGGAATGCCTTTAAACATTCCTTTCTCGCCTTCAGTGAGTGTATCACCAATTTTAAGGTTGCCTGTATCGTACAAGCCTATTATATCTCCCGGGAATGCTTCGTCAATTGTTTCCTTATTTTGGGCCATAAATGCTGTAGCATTGGAAAAACGGAGGTTCTTTTCATGGCGCACATGAAAGTAATTCTTTTTTCGCTCAAACATACCGGAACAAACGCGTATAAAAGCTATTCGGTTCCGGTGTCGTGGATCCATATTTGCATGGATTTTAAATACAAATCCTGTGAATTTATTCTCCTCAGGTAATATTTCGCGTAACTCTGTATGCCGTGGTTTTGGGACAGGGGCGATGTCAATAAAACAATCCAGCAATTCCTGTACACCAAAGTTATTTACAGCACTGCCAAAAAATACGGGAGCAACTTTTCCAGCTCTATATTCTTCAATATCAAATTCAGGATAAATTCCATTGATCAATTCTACGTCATCCCTAAGGTGTTGTGCCGCTTTTTCGCCGATGTATTTTTCAAGGATAGTTGAATTGATGTCAGCAATTTCTATATAATCATCAATATTTATTTTGGTTTTGCTTGGCGTAAATAGCATGAGTTTATTATTGAATAAACTATACACACCTTTAAAACTCTTTCCCATTCCAATTGGCCAGCTTAATGGCCTTACTTTAATTGAAAGTTTTTCTTCAATTTCATCAAGAAGCTCATAAGGATCTCTTCCTTCGCGGTCAAGTTTATTAATAAATGAAATAACTGGTGTGCTTCGCATTCTACACACTTCCATAAGTTTTTCTGTCTGGATTTCAACACCCTTTACGCAATCTATTAACATCACCACGCTATCTACGGCGGTAAGTGTACGATAGGTATCTTCAGCAAAATCCTGGTGTCCAGGTGTATCAAGAAGATTTATTTTGAGCCCTTTATAATCAAAACCCATTACCGACGTAGATACAGAAATACCTCTTTGCTTTTCAATTTCCATGAAATCTGATGCGGCGTGTTGTGTGATTTTATTTGATTTTACAGCACCTGCAGTCTTAATTGCTCCACCAAATAGTAATAATTTTTCAGTAAGTGTTGTTTTGCCGGCATCAGGGTGGCTAATAATTCCAAACGTCTTTCTTCTCTGTATCTCCTCTACAAGATTCATTGTATTGTTATCAAAATTCGCGCAAATTTAGCTAAAAGTATTTACAAACGTAGAAACAGTATCGATCATATTCC
>JAHEMV010000218.1 GCA_024643455.1 Cytophagales bacterium | reverse complement strand
ACTTGATTCGAACGATTCAAGATCAAACTAGCACAGGTCTGGCAATTGTTACTTGCCGCATGCAAAGTGCTGGGGCTATTAATATAGTTTGCAAATTAATATTTTGGGAAATATATATTAAATTTTAAATATATTATTGAACCGACTCTTCAATGAAGATATTCAAATCCTTCCTGGTTTTTTTATTAGTCATTTATTGAGTTTAACAATTCATTTACCTTTTCAAAATCCTTTTCAAGGATATGTATCTCAACTTCAAAATAACCACTCAATAGAGCCCGGAATTGAGATTTACCAGATATCTCAATTATTTTGTATTTAATTGTGTTCTCATTCAGAATAATAATTTGTTTCCTAAATAATTCTTTATCAAAACACGAACTATGAAAAATATATTTATTATTCATTTCATTACTTTATATTTTTTAATTAACTATTAGACAACTGTTTAACGTCAGCAATGTTCGGAACTCATTTTGCCTAAAGTTAAGAGAGAGTTCATTGTTTTTATTCGGTTAAATTTGTCCGATATTTTTTGGATCAAAATCCACCATCCATTCAATACCGTATTTGTCTCTAAACATCCCAAAATAAGAACCCCAAGGGCTTTCCTCAATAGGCACTTCAATTTGTCCACCTAGCGAAAGTCCATTAAATAATTTCTCTGCTTCTTCTTTGCTTTCCGCGCTTATTGAAATCTTACTTCTGTTTTCGTTTTCATTTGTCCGTCCCATACTTTCCGGAACATCATTTGCCATTAAAATGCTTTTTCCAACAGGTAAAGCAATGTGCATTATTTTATTTGCCTCATTTTCTGACACCGGGAATTCTGGACTTGACAGGTCTTTGAAACGGATAATTTTTGCGAACTCTCCGCCAAAAACAGATTTGTAAAATGTAAATGCTTCTTCGGCATTTCCGTTGAAGTTAATGTGAGGATTAATCTGTGCCATTTTATTTTTTAGTTGTTAAATTTAATACTAATTCTATAGTGGCGTAAGTCGCTAAGTGTCGCTGAACAATGACCGTTAGCGGTCGGTTTCTATTTATTTATCCATTTTCATATTCAGAATCCTTCTCTTTCCCTGGTTTCTGGCATACCTGAATAATGAATATGGACAATCCTCCAATCATCGTCTATTTTTTTCAATACTTGAGTTTCACGTCCTCTGGTTTGAATTGGCATTGAGTTTTCTCCAGAAAAGGTAGCATCAAATACCCAATAGAATTCAATTATGGCCATATCATTATAATGAGTTATTGATTCATTATAGCTTTTCAAATCTCGCTTTGAAAACGTACTTCCAAACATTTCATAAATCCCTTTTTTAATGCCGTCCCAACCTTTTTCATGCCCTCCAGGGTGAATAAAACTCACCTCGGGATTTGTAAGCCAAAAGGTCTTAGCCAGTGTTGTATCAGCTTCATTAATTGACTTCTTATAATTATCTAAAAGTTCATTGATCGCAGTATAATCTTGCTCTTCAGAATTAGGGTGTTTTTTATTCGAAGAATCACAAGATGAAATCATAAAAGTCGCAGTAAGTGTGAAGAAAATTATCCTTTTCATAATTATTTATGTTTTCTAAAATTGCCGCTAACGGTCCTCGTCCATGACCAGTAGCGGTTCATGGCACTTATGACCGTTATCAGATCTAGTTATTTTAGAGCAAGATGGAAATATTTTGCAGTGAGGTGCTATTGGTTATGACACGATTGTTAAGTGGCGTTTTTATTTTTCCTTTTATTCCATTGCCTCCATTGATGAGCATTCACTCCGGAAACAATGATACCAATAACTGTTGCTCCGTGTTTTTCAGTTTTTATTCCAATAGCATAACCGCAAGTCCTATCAAAGATAAAAAGACATGGATAATTTGACGTGCCAATTTATTTTCCATATTCTCAAATTAAAGATTTAGAATCTTGATTTTTCAATTTAATACTATCTCGGCTATTATTTTTATATGTTGTTGGCAACAGTGCTTTTATAATTATTTCCAAATGTTAATGGTTATTATTAAAGTTGAATTTTCTGCGATATCTACATTGGAAATTATGATATTAAGCTATTAGATATCGAAATTAAGTCCAAATGCACCTATCTCTAGATCCATAATTGTGGTTCTCCCTGGATGCGGCAAAACAGTAAATTGTATGATCATCCCTCTTCATATCTTGACCAAGCCGTATACTTATACTTACAAGGAAAATCCTATGTATTTAAAAATACTTTCCGTACAAGGGTATAAACATCTTTCAAAACCTGTCATTCATAATATAATTTCATCAAAAAAATCAATCGATTATTCACTTTCGTTCATGAGCTCCCGTTGCTCGCTTCACGGATATAACCAAATAAATTAATCCTTAACACAACGGACACTATGGCCTCTTCGCTTATAGACGCTGTAAACGTTTACATTGCCGTGGTCAAAAGTTAGGCTAATGCTCAATGCTGAGTTCGAAGGGGCCTCCGTCGAAGTCCACCAATCCCCATAGTTGCCAGGTCTCCCAAATAAACCATTGGCGTCACAGAAGCCACCTGGAAGGGCAGTAAAGCCGGTTTCGTTAGTTGCTCCGGTATTTGGGTCATTCCAATGCGTAAAGCCAATTTCTTTAAGTTTTCCTCCTGCTACTTCTTCTCCTCCTAAATAGGTTTCTAAAGCAGTAAATTCTTCATGGGTAGGTACGTGCCAGCCAGTGGGAGCCAGTTTCCCAGTATTTACGGTGTACCAGTTGTACAAGGTTCCATATGTGGTTTTGTTGGCAATATTATTTTCGCACCAACAATATCCGGGAGTTGAAAGCCCTGCCCATATTGCAGCATCGGTAACGTGTGGAATATTGGTGCCATCGTTGTATTTGGTGGTTTTAAGGTTTTCGGCCATCCACGTTTGGGTGCCAATGGTTACAGTATTGTAAACATTACCATCGATGTCGGTTACTGTACCTGTCTGGGCTATTGTGTCATCTTCTTTACAGCTGTTGGTAGACGCTAATAACAAGACCAATATCAATAATTGGTAACTCCAAAATCTATTATTCATTTTCATAATTGTCAAATATAGATACTGTAAATATTTATCTATTGCCTGTTTTTGGTTCCTTCAATGAACGTTAACGGTTAGTGCATTTTGCGGAGCGGATTGCGGAGAGCGTTCATGTCCGGCAGGACTGTACTATAAATCGAGATTCCGCGGTTGCTAACCGCATAAATCCCGCACTGAAATATGCACTATGTTAGCAAACGTTTTTACTCTTTCAATTTAAGTCTAAGTTATTCTAGCATTCTATTATTCATCATGTTAAGATATATTTTAAGCTATCAAAATGAATTTTAGATAACAGTCATATGCAATGCAATCAGCCATACTCCATCTATTTTTTTCATTATCAGAAGGTTTCTTCCAACGACAGTTACTCCACTGTTTGTTGCTTGATATTTGCAATATAGAGTGGCAATATCGCAGGATACTTCCATTTTTAATATTTTAACAGAATCAATATGACCACCCATATTCATTCCATTTTGAAAATTAGCAATTAGTTTGTCTCGTCCAATCGCCTCAAGACCTGATACATGCGAAGAAATATAATCCGCATCTTCAGTGTATAATTGAACTAAATTCTGAGAGTCTTTGCTATTATAGGCTTCTCTCCATTTTTCAGTTCTAACTTCAAATTCTTTCAGAAGTTGATTTGAAGAATTTTCATTGTTTGTTTGCGCAAAAAGCGAAATTACTCCGAGAGTAAAAATGAGGACTAAGAAGTACTTTGCTGTTTTCATTTCTATAATTGATTAGGTTTTTGAATCTTTCGGTTTTAATTTCTAATGTTTGCAAACGGTAAATTGTATGAGTAGTGGCAGATTTCGTAATACTATCCTGTCAAACTATGATGAAGTTTGAGCGGGCTACAACCGACCGCAGGGAGCTCAGCGAAGCTAAACCTTTAAATTTAACACTTCCCCTGCCAATACTTATATAAAATGTTGTATGCTGGGTTTTGATTCATTATTTGTTTATTTATATGTTTTTATTCAGAAAGTGTACCATTAGAAAATTTTCTAATGAGTTCCTTATTTGTTATGGTCATATATTCTACAATCGTTTCATAAGGATTCCCATAAACGTCTAAAAGCCCTTGTTTTAAAACATCGCCTACTTCTCTGCTAATGTATTGACAACGATTATATCCTAAAATATAAGGTTTACTAAATGCAGCATTAAGGTATTCTTTATATGATTTTCCAGCCGCCTCTTGCGATGCCAATTGTTGCCACATGGTTTTTGGATATTCGTCAGTATAAAAACTTATTTGATGGTCGCAAATCATGATAGGCTTTTGAACTACTGAATACATTTGTTCGTATTCAGCGATATCAATATTAGCTCCACCAGGCTGAAATGCTATAGCATCTACCCATTTATTCTGTTCTTCAAGTACATAATCAGGATGATCACCAAAAAAATAACGTTCACCTAAAATTAGCCTGTTTGGATCTTTTTCCTTCGTATGTGTTCCAAGTACACGATAAAATTCACTTGCGATAAGGCGTAAAAAGAGTTCATCTTCAGATTTCACAGTCGCATTATTTCTATCTGTAAAAGGAAAAGTACTTGACTTTACATCATCCCAGGTAGTTGCTGTAATATTATAAGTGGAATTTACACTCCGCAAATCATCCTTGTGCTGTTCTTTTAAGAAATCCACATAAACGGTTTTACCTGGAGCACTAATAGGTAATTCACGGTAAAATATCAACCAATTTGTTCCTCTCTTTTTAAAAGTTTTATCCAGGCTCCACTGGGGGATGTCGTTCCAATAGTAGCCCATTATGTTTTTGTTATCACCTGCCTTGTTAACCATATCCATAATATATTTCTCAACAACGGCATGATAAGCAGGATCAAATACATCTTCGTATGAAAAGTCAGCATCAGATCTCCACTCTGAATTTTTTATAGGATAGCAAGCTAACATTCCCGGTATCCTAATGTACATTTCCTCATTGGTGTGATAAGACAAAGAATTAAATCCCCAACTTCTTAAATTATCTTCAGCCTCGTTGCTGTATGCAATCCAATCACTGTTGTACCTGGTCTGAAAAATGTTATTAGGTGTCACTTCTTGAACTGCAGCGAGATGAGTTACCCCTAAAGCCAACATACCATGGCCTTCAGGTGTAACAAAACAATATCTGCCATTAATTTGCTGAATAGTAAAATAATCATTTGCCGTGCCTTGAATACTTAAAACGCCTCCATATGAATCCACTCCTATTGAATCCTGAAATGTAACATTATCAACGTCGCTTTGAGCAATAACTAATTGATTTGTTGCAAGTAGAAGTATCAAATATAAATGTACACGTTTCATTGTTTTAACTTGTTACTTATCTTTTTATTAGGATCATTTTTACAGGCTATCAAATCGATACATAGCCTGTATCTACTCTATTGGTCAATTAGTAACTCCTTCCAACCTTGTACACAACAGCTGGCGGTATGAAACGTTGGGGATTTCGGAGCTACTTCACTGTCAAGATAAAATGAACTTTGATGCGAGAACTGTGGCTCAAATAACCACTTTAACCCCAATGTTTTATGACCGCTTGTTGGTGGTTCGTTTTTATTCTACTATTAAATATCCATTCTTTTCTTCTACATATTTTTTAATGCATTGGTCATTCTGTAGCAATTCGATAATGGTAAAGTAATCATCATCAATTGCCCCAAATTCTAACCAGGTTTCCATAAAAATAATATACCCACCTGGCTTGATTTTTTTTTCTCCAATTATTTCACCTAAACTATTTTTGACTAATAAATGGATTTGCTTCTCACTCATGTTTGTAATAAGAAATCGCTCATTTCTATAAAATTGATTTTTATTTCTCGAAACCACTTCTTCACAACTTATCTGTCTGAATGAATTTAGATTTAAACTTTTAAATAATTGATTCAGATGACCAGCGTCATAATTCTGACGGATGACTTTTATCTTTCCTAATAATTCCATTGAAACACCTCGGTGAAACATAGTGGTTAAATTCATTTCTGAAGTTTTTGCCCAATAATTAAGTACCCTTTTTTTGTAGTTTTCATCGGTAGTAAAAAAGTGGTAGCGCTTTTCAATTGAAGAAGAATCGGATTTAGCTATCCATGAACAATTAGACATTAGAAAATCTATGTTATCGGAGTAAAAGTTTTTTAAAGGTTCCTCTGTATATTCATTATAGATAAGTGACCGTATTAGTTCCTTAGCGATTTCTATTATAGTTTCATACTTAGAAGAAATTAGCTCTTCTTTTTCAATCAATTTATTAATGTTTTCAGTGTTTAATCTTAATAATTGATTAATAAACAGTAGGTTGCCTAACCTTTCATCATTATAATAATCCTCTATTGTCAAATTGTTGTCAATTACTTTTCTTGTCAGCGAATCATGTATATGATAAACCTCAATTATAGTGCTGGTCACGTTAATATTGTGAATCAAATCTTCTTCTACTTTATCAAGTAATACTTCCAATTCAGCATTTCTGATTCTTTCCTGATTCCAGTTGTTTAATTGCACTGCTATGAGGATTCCAATTACCACAAGGATAATTTCGCCAATTGCATAAAGAATGTATCTTTTGAAACTTCCTTCATCAATTAGCCTCAGCCTTATTTTTCTAAAGAACTTTATCATTGGATTTTCTTATTATTTTGTTTTTTAATGACCACCAATGCAGCGCTAAACGAAGCTCCGTCACTGAGGGCGTAGTCTGCTGAGCTTGCTCAGGCAGACTAGAAAGTCCGAAAGTGCGGAATAAAATTGCGATTAACGACATGTTCTGGCACGTTCAAATACTGTTGATACAAGTTAAGACCTTAATCTCAATTATTCAGTGGGTTTTAATTGCGATTTTGTTTAAGGCTGCATTCAGGCACATTCCTTTTGGATGCGTGAGCTGCGAAGCAGCGGGCATCCAAAAGTTCAACGAACGCTGAACCGAGGCAGGCTTGCTGGACGAGCTCAGCGAAGCTAATGTGCCTGAACGGTTGGTGTATATGCTGGCCCGGCTCTTTGCTTGCCTAAATGGGCCTGATTGACAT
Organism: Cytophagales bacterium; assembly: GCA_024643455.1. GTDB lineage: Bacteria > Bacteroidota > Bacteroidia > Cytophagales > Cyclobacteriaceae > JAAUQL01. Next base: position 1,183 of record JAHEMV010000218.1, on the reverse strand, counting down.
TGATTTTGATTACAAGTTAAGGAAGTCTATTTGGGCAAGCAATTTTTCACAAAAGAGACACGCTGGTATAGGACACAATGTTAGCTGTCGTAATTATTTGGCTATTATGAGAATGCGCTACAATTAGTTGATTGGCAGGTTCATTTTCTTAAGGAATTCGAGATACCTTTCATTGCCTTTCATCTTATCATAGATAGATTTGGCTGAAAAATAGGGTAGGTTTGGATCATGGTTGTTGTCATTATAAATTTTTTCGAGGTAGTCCATCACTTTGTCATATTTTCCTAAATCTAAATAACAATTAATGAAGAATCTGTCTGAGACTGGTATTCCTTTCCCCACGGCCCCTTCATGTAACTTGGTTAACTCTTGAATAAATGCAATCCATCCCTGCTCATGAAATACTTCTTCGAGTAGTTCTACATCTCCTCCCATCATTTCCCAGCGGTTATAATTTCTCTCCTTCCAATCTTTAAATACTTTTTCGTAATCTCCTAAACACTCATAAGTCGCGTCCAAATTGCTGCTCACGAAGAGAAAGTTCGGATTAATTGAAAGTGCTTTTTCAATATAATATAGTGCTTCCTGGCATTGTCTGGCATGAAGCAGTACCTGCACATATAATCCCAGTGTAAAAGGATTTTCCGGATCCAATTCAACAGATAATTTACCTTCATACAATGCCTCGTCGGTTCTGCGAAGTATCGTAAGCAAATGGGCATAGAAACTATGACTGCGGGCCTGACTGGGATTCAATTCAATGGCTTTCAAGAACTCTTTTTCGGCTTTCTCCCAGTCAAATTCAATCCAGGCAGCAGTAGAAGCAGCTGAATGATGAGCTTCTGCAGAATTTGGATCTAATTCAAGGGCCTTGGTAAGGTTTTCATAGATCATTCTAAGTCTATCTGACTCCGGACCAAAACCAATTTGATTCATACGAAGCCCGACACTTGCCAATCCTGCATGAGGAGCAGCCCAATCGGGTTCTAATTCAATGGCTTTTTTGAAATTTTCTATGGCTACAGACCAGGAAGATGGACTAAACATATCGGAATTATATACGCCTTTCAGATAGGCATCATAGGCTGCGGTATCAATGCTAATTGATTCAGCCAACATGGTTTCTTCCTGAAGGGTCAGGTTGACTTTTAACTCTTCCGCAATCTTCCTGGCCATCCTTTTA
>JAHEMV010000698.1 GCA_024643455.1 Cytophagales bacterium | reverse complement strand
GATAAACATTCATAGCCATGAAATATATTTTTTCAATTTTATTTATATTCCTATTTGCCACGACACAGGCACAGGACTATCGAAATGCTGCGGGCTTGCGATTCGGCAAGACGGATGGCCTTAATTATAAGCGCTTTCTTACCGAAAATGGGGCAATAGAACTTTTACTAGGTTTTGGTGGATACGATAACGGTATGCAAATCTATACTACTTATCAATGGCACTATCAAATCCCGGCAGAGTTTACAGATAATCTTTTTATTTACTATGGTGTAGGCGGTCATGTCGGATATATCAATCCTTATAAAGAACGTCGATATTATTCAAATGACTCTACCATAGTTATAGAGAATGAGAAAAATACATCCTACACGATAGGCATTGATGGTGTATTGGGCTTGGAGTATCGGATATACACGATACCCATGACGGTAGGCATGGAATTGAAACCATATTTTGAGTACTATGGTTTACGTTATGCACAATTTAAATTTTGGGATTTTGGTTTCACTGTAAAATATATTTTTTAATCATGAAAGCAGGCAATTATAAAATAATGAAAACACTTGTATTGATCATTGGGATTATAACAGGTTTAGCTACCATCGTATTTGCCCAGGATAACGTCAAGGAAATTGGTGAAAAGGATCAAATGCAAACCTTATTTGGTTACGATTCTAAAATTACCGGTTATGGCGCTTTCGATACAAAATTCACTAAACTTAATGCTAAGGAAGCAATTGTTTTTGGTGGTCACGGAGGTGTGATTTTTAACAGTTACTTTTATTTTGGTTTGGGAGCGTATGGGTTAGTAACAACAAACCAGTTTGCAGGAACTTACCCGGAGGAATCTTTAGATATGCATATGGGGTATACGGGTCTGATGATGGGATTTAATATTTTGCCTACAAAAGTGGTTCATTTTTCTGTGCCTTTATTTGTAGGTGTAGGAAATCTTGAGTTGGAACATGATAATATATTCGTTGAGAATTCTGCATTTCTGTTGTTTGAACCTGGATTGCAGTTGGAGATCAACGTTGTTCAGTTTATGAAGATTGGACTTGGAGCCGGGTATAGAATGGTTCATGGTACAAACCTGCGAAATGATATATCTGATGAAGATCTATCGTATTGGTCAGGCAACTTTTCCCTGATTTTTGGAAAGTTCAGGTAAAAAGTAGGGCGTTAATCAATGGAAATGAACAAACTTGAGGTAAATTAAAAATAAATAGAGACTGAACTTAAACCACTATTGATCAAAATAATAGATGTGATTGCCATCCTTAAATTCGTAGTAGATCATAGAAGGCCATATTGGAGGAGGTAATGAAGATGACCATTGTTTGAGTGCCATTGCCATTTGAGTTACAATTTCAGGATGTTGCTTTGAGATATTTTCATTTTCAAATGGGTCAACGAGAATATGATATAGGGTTGTGTCTTTTGATTCTTCATTGATAGCCATTTTCCATTCAGTGCTTCTTATCGCCTTGCTAAATCCTCGTTGCCAGTATAAATATTGATGTGGATCCATTGCATCTGCATTTAAAAGAAATGGCATCAGGTTTACCCCGTCGTAGGTTCGGTCATCCGGTAAGTTGATCCCTGTTAGCTCAACAATAGTTTGGAAAATATCCATGGAACTGACCATGTTTTCATAAGATTGAGGTCGTAACGTATTTTTCCATTGAATAAAAAAGGGGACTTTAATTCCGCCCTCAAAGTCAGTTATTTTGCCTCCCTTGTATTTGCCGTTGTCAGTAGTATGGGTGTATTCCGCGCCGCCATTGTCACTAATGAAAAATACCAGCGTATTTTCATCCAATCCACGTTTTCTCAAAGCGTTCATCACCTTCCCGATATTGTCATCAAGGTTAGCAATCATAGCGTAATATGTCCTCTTTACCGGATCCTCAATAGTGCTAAATTTTTCCATATACATTTCTGGAGCTTGCAGTGGAGTATGTGGCGCATTGAAAGCGAGATAAAGAAAAAATGGAATAGAATCATGCCCATTCATGTATTCAATGGCTTCATTCGCAAAACGATCCGTGAGGTATTCGGTCACTTCAATTTCTTTGCAGTTTTTATAAATGGCATGAGCTCCATTCCGCTGCCCACTCCAAATATGAGGATCGGTAAAATCATTTGCTATTTTTTGATCATGTATCCCAGGTGTATTTTCATAGGCATACAGGCTATGAGAGGCATAAAATCCATATTGGTAATCGAATCCCATATTGCATGGAATTTGCATTTCGTCGGATCCAAGATGCCATTTGCCAATCATTG
>JAHEMV010000217.1 GCA_024643455.1 Cytophagales bacterium | reverse complement strand
GAATACAATGTAATGGAGCGCGGTGTCACCCTGTCTGTTGGGCAAAGGCAATTGATTTCTTTCATAAGGGCGATGGTTTATGACCCTAAAATTATTGTTTTGGATGAAGCGACCTCTTCAGTAGATTCTGAAACCGAAGAACTTATCCAAAATGCCATTCAAAAAATGATGTCAGGAAGGACGTCCATTGTGATCGCACACAGATTGTCCACAATTCAGAATGCGGATAAAATACTCGTATTGGATCGGGGAAGAATTGTCGAGGAAGGTTCACATGGTGAACTCATGGCAAAAAATGGTTTTTATACCCAATTGTATAATATGCAATACAAAGAAGTGGTTTAGTCTCAAGGTAATAACCGATGATTACTCAAAATAATCATGGAAAATCCATGATTTCTAGTCATTCATCCATTCATACATATCATAGTGGTGATCGATCATTCCAAGTTTTTGATACACACTTTGGGCTGATTCATTTGTTTTGTCGACATATAGTCTAATGCCTTTGTAATCATCCGGATGGTTTTCAATCATTTCTTTTATGTGCGAATACATTTTGCGATATATCCCTTTTCCACGATACTGTGCATCAACAAATACGGATTGGATCCATAAAATTGTACCGTTTCTCCAGTCACTCCATTCGTACGTAGTAAGCAACGATCCGACCACCAGACCTTCCGCCACAGCAACAAAATATCTACCTTTGTTTTTATCTTGAAATACTGCCTGAACTCCAGGCTCTACAACAGACTTACTTAATTCCATATTTTCAGTTTCCATTGCCATTTTAATCTGGAAATCTATGATTTTAGGAGCGTCAGAAGGTATTGCTTCCCGGATTTGTATCATATTTTTTTTAATTTAAATATGATACAAATTCATTTATTTGCAAAGAAAAAGCCTCAAATACCCATGAATTTATGAATTTAAAACAGGTAATTACCTTTTGGCCTGGAAAGAATAAGGGGAGTTGCACGCACTATAAAAAGAAACCTCTGCCGATTCGGGATCATTGATGATTTTATAAAATTTGGTATAGTACCGTAAACTCTTTTTTATCGCCCATTTTGGCAAATATTCAAAAGAATTGTAAAGTGCAAAAATCTCATTCTTTTTACTATTGAATAGTTCAAGTGTGGGATCATATGCCTGAAGGTCGCGGCAACTGCCTTTAAAATACCGTTGCCTTACATGACTAATTGGTATTTCTTTCGATGGTTTCGCATAATAAGTATTGATTACTCCTGCGAAGTCGAAATCAAACGGTACAGGAATTAACGCGCCGTTTTCTTTAGATTCGAAAATGTCAGTATTGTGTTTAGTGTTTATATACCAGTCCGTGTTTCCAATCATATATTGAAACATGGATAACTTATCCAACGCACTTTCTTCACAGCTGTCCTGACTATGTAATATTTCATTATATGGCTTAGCATGCATCCTTTTGGCTAAAGACTCGTCATCTTCGATCAAAAATCCTGTCATACTGATTGTCGGCACCCGAAGTTTGATATCCTTAATGGTTATATTTACCAGTCTGGTTTTATAGCTCTCCTCAGATAGAATATTATAAGTTTGATACAACAGGTATTCTTCCAAAACATAATTTCGAAATGTTTCTTCCTGACGACACTGTGAAACAAATTTCAATTTGTCCTGGCCTTCAAAATCACTGTTTTTTACCTGACCTTTTTTAAAATTGAATTTTAAAGGTGGGAAATCACATAAATCGGTTAAACGACGGGTTTTTCCTCTAGTTTTAACCTTTATATCTAACATTATAATCTGATTTGCGGGCAAATGTTCAATCAGCGTAGCAGAAATATATTCAGGCTCAGCACTTTTATCTTCCTCAATAGCAACCATATCTGTGATCAGAGTGAGTTGCATTGGTTCTTTCTTTTGAAACAAAGGTGATTCTTTTGCGATAGCCTGGCTATTATTGCCTATTATAATGATCAGAAAACTACATATCAATATTGATACGAACCTGTTTTTCATTTTTTTCTTTCTAATAAAATGGATTAATAAATGGATGATTCCGCCATTTTTGGCAGATTGATTTCTTTCTTCCGCTCTTCTAATATTTTTTTGATTTCCTTGTTATGTTCCAGAACGATTTGATCACCATCTTCATTGATGTGGATGTGATAGTCCTCACCATAATACACCTTTAAAGTGGCGTATCCTTCGATGAAATTTACATTTACTGCTTTTACTTCAAGCACTTCCTTTCCCAATCGCAAAGACAAATCTCTTTTGAGTAAATGATTAAATTTTGGTTTCAACAATTCAATTTTATCATATTTGATTTTCTGACTGTTTTTCCTGTTGGAGAAATAAATTTTTTCCAATCCAAATACCCCTCCTCCAATGACGGCATTAAGAATAAGAATTTCCTCGTAACTCACCACATTGCTTCCAGCAGAGTTTATAAATCCCAATCCAATCATAATAAGTAAATAGGCCATATCTTTCATATTGATCTGCTCACTTCGGTAACGCATCATGGTAAAGATTGCAAAAAGACCAAATCCAGACCCGACGCTAAGTTCAATTCTGGTCAATACGGTGGATAATCCAAATATTACCAGGTTGAAAATAAACAGATTAAACACGAATGATCTCTTTTTGTTATATTGTTGGTATATAAAATGAAGGATTACAAAAGATACGACAGTATTAAAGATCAATCGGATCAATAATTCTATATAAACAGGACCCCCTTCTAAAAATATTTTTAAATTTTCCATAAATTACTTTTCAACTTCACAATTTCTACTACTTTTTTGGTTGTTATATTTAATAAATCTGAGTTTTTTGTGTGATATTTTATGCACACGTTAAACAAAGATACGGCATTTTATAAAAAAGGTTATTGTATTATATACAATTAGCATTTTGAGTAAGTAAGAATTTGATGGCTATTGAAGCATTTTGTTGTCAACTATCATGCGATACAAAGAGAATATTAAGATATTTTCAAAATATTGGCCTAAATGTTAAATAACTATACTCGCAGTGTTTTGAAATTATGAAATTAAAATAATCAGAGATGTAAGAGAAATCGTGTTTTAGCTGGACGACTATCTCCCGGTATTACACTAATTTGTAAGATTTTTAACTCATGACTGAGATGTGTAAGCCGACTTTGCTTGGATCCAATGAATATAAATGGCCAACTTTTTTATTAAGGCCAAAGAATTGCAATATTGACGGCACAATATGAATCACATAAAGAAAATTGCCATTACAGGTCCGGAATCAACTGGAAAATCAACCCTATCCAAACAACTGGCCGATCACTACAAAACGGTTTGGGTGCCCGAGTTTGCCAGGTCGTATATTGATCGTCTTGATCGATCTTATGAACAAAAAGATCTATCGGTAATTGCAAAAGGGCAAATTTCCCATGAAAATCAAATGATTGCCAAGGCTAACGGTATACTTATTTGTGATACCGAGCTGACAGTGATCAAAATATGGTCAGAATATAAATTTGAAAATACAGATCCATTTATTGATTTTAATTGCACGAATAACCCATATGACTTCTATTTATTAATGGATATTGATCTGCCATGGATTTTTGACAAGCAGCGGGAACAACCGGACAGGCGACAGTTTTTCTTTGATTGGTTTCAACGGGATTTTCAATCAAGAAATTTGAATTATCATATTATTAGTGGAAGTAGCACACAGCGCTTCCAAAATGCTTGCGAGGCAATTGATGCATTTTTGTTAAAAACGGTCCCGGAAAAAGGAACTTAGTTGTTTGTACTATATGGATGGAATGGAAATCCTGACAAATAAATGATTCCTAATTTCATGATGGATCAATAGTTATTCATTAAAGTATCTTGTTCATACCAATATTTAATTAACTTTGCCGCATGGGGTGCCTGAACAGGCTGAGATTATACCCTTTGAACCTGATACCGGTAATTCGGACGCAGGGAGAGCATAATCGACACTTCTTCAGATTTTCCATAGTATTTAAAAATAGGGGTGCCTTACTATTTCGGGCTGAGATTATACCCATATCACCTGAACCGGGTAATGCCGGCGAAGGGAAAAGGTAAGAAAGGTTGCAGAAAATCCCTACATCTGTTTTTGTTGAACCTTATGTAAAAAAGAATCATGGTAAATGGATTAAAATTGATGCTTGTGATGTTAATTGGAAGCACACCCGTTTTTTCACAAGCTATTGAAAATGACAGTATTCGCGTTAAGGAATTGGAAGAGGTGGTCATTTCGGGAACCAGGGCTGGTGAAAATACTCCAGTCTCTTACCAGAATATAAATAAAGTAGAAATCGAAAAAAGAAATCTTGGGCAGGATATACCCTTTATCCTTGCCGGAGCACCTTCGCTTGTCTATACTTCAGATGCTGGAATTGGTATTGGATATACTGGTATGCGTATACGAGGAAGCGATGCGACCCGGATTAATGTAACGATCAATGGTATACCATATAATGATTCCGAATCACAAGGGACGTTTTGGGTAAATTTGCCTGATTTTTCATCATCTGTCAATTCCATTCAAATACAACGAGGTGTAGGAACCTCCACCAATGGATCCGGAGCATTCGGAGCTTCTGTAAATATGGAAACCAGTTTAAGTTCAAGTGAAGCTTTTGCCGAAGTGAACAATTCATTTGGATCCTTTGGCAGTAGGAAGCACAACCTGATCCTGAACTCAGGATTGCTTGACGGAAAATGGTCCTTCGAAGGAAAACTAGCTAAAATAGCATCAGACGGATATATCGACCGGGCAACTTCTGATCTCAGTTCGTATTACCTTTCGGGAAATTATATTGGTAAAAATACCATTATAAAAGCATTGATGTTTGGAGGGAAGGAAGTAACCTACCAATCATGGAATGGAATAGAATCCAGCAAAATGGAGGAGGATCGAACCTACAATTCAGCAGGACTGTATTATGATATAGATGGAAATGAACGATTTTATGACAATGAAGTGGATAACTATAATCAGGATCATTATCAGTTGCACCTCAGCCGTCGCATTAACCAATTTTGGACTTTTAATACAGCGCTTCATTATACCAAAGGCAAGGGCTATTTTGAGCAATACAAACAAGGTCAGGCATTTAGCGACTATGGATTACCTGATGTGGAGATTGGTGGTGAGGTGATCACAGAAACAGATCTGATAAGACGGCGATGGCTGGACAACGATTTTTATGGATTTATTTATGGCTTGAACTATGATAGTGACCGATTAAGTTCTGTACTAGGTGGAGGGTACAATTATTATGATGGAGATCATTATGGTGAAATTATCTGGGCTCAATATGCCTCAACCGGAGAAATTCGTAATAGATATTATGATAATGTAGGCCAGAAAAAGGATTTCAATACCTATCTGAAAATCAATTATGATCTTACGTCTAAGATCAATCTTTTTGGAGATATACAAGTACGTATGGTCGATTATCATACGGAAGGAGTAGACAATGATCAACAGCAAATAGATATTGGTAACAACTATACATTTTTCAATCCAAAGGTTGGGTTTTCCTATCACATCAGCAACGATGCTTCGTTTTATGCTTCCTATGCCATAGGAAACCGCGAACCGGACAGAAATGATTTTATCGATTCTCCAACTTTGCCAGAAAACGAAACCCTGGGAGATATAGAAATTGGCTACAACAAAATGGGGAAAGCGTATACAATTGGCGCTAATTTTTATTATATGAATTATAAGAATCAACTGGTGCTGACCGGCGCACTAAATGACGTCGGGGGGAGCATCCGCACCAATGTGGATAACAGCCATCGCACAGGCATCGAACTAACCGGTGGATATAAATTTGGTAAAATGCTAAGTTGGACAGGTAACCTCACCTATAGTCAAAGCAAAATTCAGAAGTATGTCGAGGATTTAAACGATTATCTTGAAGGTGGCCTTATCTCCAGCACCTATGATAACACCAATATTGCTTATTCACCAGATTTTATTGGTTCATCCCAGTTTTCATTTATGCCAGTAACGGGTTTGGATATTATGTTGTTTTCTAAATATGTGGGCAAACAGTTTCTTGACAATACATCCAATATCGATCGAAAACTCGATGCCTATTTTGTGAATGATATCATTGTCAATTATGAATTTAGCACGCGATTGATCAAGGAAATTGGCCTGAATCTCATGGTAAACAACATTTTCAATGTTGAGTACGAATCCAATGGCTATGCTTTTGGATATTACTACGGTGAAGAAATTCGGGAGTCCTATTATTACCCTCAGGCTGGCATCAACTTCATGGCTGGATTGACTCTAAGGTTTTAAAAGGGGATAGAATTTTCAAAATTTATTTTTCATAAACAAAGCGTAGTTAGCATTTTGATAATGTCACTTTATTTGAACAATTAATTGCGTATTTTGAGCCATAATTAAAATTTTATGAGAATACTTCATTTATATATCGCTTTTTTTATTCTGACATTCAGCAATCTTTTTGCTCAGCAAAATGAACACCTTACCATTGACCTCATTTTTTCTGGAGAACTTGGTGAAGAGTCTTTTGGGGATGTAAAGTGGATGTCACAATCAGCAGGGTTTACAAGAACACAATTAACTGCTGAAGGACAGGGATTAGCACTATTTGATATTCAAAAAAATAGTTGGGTATCCTTAGTTAAGACGAAAGAATTAGTGCCAAAAAGCGCAAAAAATCCATTGGATATTGAAAGTTACTCATGGTCTCCAGATGAATCGAAACTCCTGATTTTCACAAATTCAAAACGTGTCTGGAGACAAAATACAAGGGGAGATTACTGGGTATTTGATATGGAAAACAAGTCGCTTAAACAACTTGGAATATCATTACCGGAATCAAGTTTGATGTTTGCTAAGTTTTCCCCAGACAATACAAAGGTGGCCTATGTCAGTAAAAGTAATCTATATGTAGAAGATTTCGCTACTGGAAAGATAGAACAACTCACCCAAGATGGAAACATTAATATCATTAACGGCACATTTGACTGGGCATATGAAGAAGAGTTTTCTTGCAGGGATGGTTTTCGTTGGAGTAGTGACGGTAAAAAAATTGCCTATTGGCAAATTGATGCAACGGACATAAAAAACTTCCTAATGATCGATAACACCGATTCACTTTACTCCTTCACGATTCCGGTACAATATCCTAAAGTCGGCCAGGACCCATCTGCTGCCAAAATTGGAGTGGTGGATATTGGGACACAAAACACAATATGGATGGAAATACCTGGTGATTCGAAGCAACATTATTTACCAAGGATGCAATGGGTACCTGGTCAGGATAAATTGCTGGTTCAGCAACTCAACCGAAAACAAAATCAACTAAATATTTACAATTGCGTTGCTTCAACAGGAAATGTTACTCTGGTCTATAATGAAACTGATGAGGCGTGGATAGAAATATTTGGCGTTGACCTTACTATGGAGCGCGATGTGGATGATATGCCCATATTAGACGATGGTAAATCATTTGCTCTTGTAACCGAAAAAGACGGGTGGAGACACCTTTACAAAGTTGGTATTAATGGAGGAGATGAACATTTATTGACGCCAGGAGCCTTTGATGTAGCCACATTTTACCATATTGATGCAAAGGGTAATTATTTATATTTCAATGCCTCGCCAGATAATGCAACACAACGATATTTGTATCGGATTTCAATTAAAGGCAAGAGTGACCTTAAAAAAATAACACCTGAATCATTCACCGGGATAAATATGTATGACTTTTCTCCAGACGGAAAATATGCCGTACACCAATTTTCAAATATCAACACCCCGGATGTATTTAGCCTGGTCGAACTCCCTAAACACCAGGAGAAGATGGTTTTTGTGGATAATGCAGACCTTAAAAATAAGTTGAGAAAATTTAACCTCCCCAAAGCGGAATTTTTTAAGATAACAACAAAGGATGGTGTGGAAATGGATGGTAGAATGATTAAGCCAAACGATTTTGATTCGCAAAAGAAATATCCGGTATTATTTCATGTCTATGGAGAACCCTGGGGGCAAACGGCTGTAGATTCCTGGGAAGGATTATGGGAATTTTATTTAGCTCAGCAAGGATATATTGTCATAACGATGGACAACAGGGGTACACCTACCCTGAAAGGACGTGAATGGAGAAAAAGTATATATCGCAAAATCGGCGTTGTCAACTCAAGGGATCAGGCTATGGCAACCCAAGAAATATTGAAATGGAATTTTATCGATCCGGAAAGAATAGCCGTTTGGGGTTGGAGTGGCGGTGGTAGTATGACACTAAATCTGCTTTTCAGGTATCCTGAAATATATAAAACAGGCATGGCTATAGCTGCTGTGGCCAA
>JAHEMV010000697.1 GCA_024643455.1 Cytophagales bacterium | reverse complement strand
TTTCTTCAGGTTATTTTACGGAGCGGTTTGGTCGTAAGTATCCTTTGATCGCATCAGCTGCATTATTCACGATATCTGCTATTGGCACTGGTGCAGTAGATCAATTCAACCTGTTTATAGCATATCGCCTGATAGGTGGCTTAGGCATTGGAATGGCCTCCGCTGTTTCTCCAATGTACATTGCCGAAATAGCTCCAAAATCCATGCGGGGCAGATTGGTTTCTATAAACCAGCTTACAATCGTAATTGGAATTTTGGGTGCACAAATCATTAATTACATGATTGCTGAACACGTACCAGATCAATCGAGCGATGAATTTATCATACAATCCTGGAATGGACAAATGGGTTGGCGTTGGATGTTTTGGGCGGAAACGTTTGCTGCATTGAGCTTTTTTATTTTGGCTTTTTTTATCCCGGAAAGTCCACGGTTCTTGTCGAAATCAGGGCAAAACGATAAGGCTTTATCGATTCTTGATCGAATTGGAGGTGAGGAATATGCCAACGAAGAAGCGAAAAACATATATTCCTCACTGGCAGATGCGGCGCCAAGGTTCAACTGGAAAGCGCTAACTTCTAAAAAAATTCGTCCTGTATTAATTATTGGGATTGTTTTGGCCGTCTTTCAGCAATGGTGTGGGATCAATGTGATCTTCAATTACGCTGACGAGATATTTACTTCGGCTGGATATTCGGTAAATGATATGCTTTTTAATATCGTGATAACGGGTGTGGTAAACCTTGTGTTTACCTTGCTGGCAATGCGAATGGTAGACAGCTGGGGACGTCGAAAGTTAATGCTTTTGGGATCCATTGGATTGGGTGTGATTTATTTAATATTGGGAGCCAGCTATTATTTTGCAATACAGGGATTGGCTATTTTAGTCCTGGTGATGGTTGCCATTGCAATTTATGGTATGACTCTGGCGCCGATCACATGGGTGGTGCTTTCTGAAATATTTCCAAACCATATTCGTGGAGTTGCAATGGCATTAGCGACCACCGCACTTTGGATTGCCTGTTTTGCACTTACATATTCTTTTCCCATCCTGAATAAATATCTTAGTGCCTCTGGTACTTTTTGGTTGTATGCATTCATTTGTATTTCAGGATTTATATTTATTTTAAAACAATTGCCTGAAACTAAAGGGAAGAGTCTTGAAGAAATAGAAAATAGTATTACTTAAATATTTTTTGATATGTCCAAATTAATAAATGCCCTCTTTTTTTTATTTTTTGTATTGACATCCTGTTCAGAATCCAGCCAGCAAAAAATTGACTTAACCGGAGAGTGGAAGTTTGCCATTGATCATGAAGATAATGGGATTTCAGAAAAATGGTTTATGCGGTCTTTACCCGAAACGATATTATTGCCGGGGTCCATGAATTCAAACGGGAAAGGTGATCCTATTAATCTCCAGACAAAATGGACCGGACAGATTGTTGATAGTTCATTTTTTATAAAACCTGAATACGAAAAATTCCGAAAGGATGATAATTTCAAAGTTCCTTTTTGGTTGCAACCAATGAAACATTATCAGGGCGCTGCATGGTATCAAAAAGAAGTAAGCATTCCAAATGATTGGGATCAACGAGAAATCAACCTTGTGCTTGAGCGATGTCATTGGGAAAGTCGATTGTGGATTGATGATCAGGAATTGGGGATGTGCAATTCGCTAGGAACTCCTCATATTTTTAATCTGACAGGGAATATAAGTTCCGGGAAACATACACTATCAATTCGTATAGATAATCGGATAAAAGAAATTGATCCGGGAATAAATTCACATAGTGTTTCGGACCATACGCAGACCAATTGGAATGGAGTTGTTGGTGAAATAGTGCTCGTATCACGTCCATTGGCTAATATTCGATCGATTAATATTTACCCTAATATTGATAAAAAATTGATCGAGGCACGCATTTTAGTGAATAATGCTTCGGATAAATCTTTCAAAGCAGTGCTGAATTTACATGTTACTGGTGCGAGTAGTCCTGCTTCTATCTCCGAGACTATTGAGTTGAAAAAAGGTGAAAATCCATTCAGTATTGAATATGCAATGGGCGGAGATGTAAAATTGTGGGATGAATTTTCACCAAATTTATACACCCTTAAGATAGAGCTAAAGCAACAGGAGGAAGGAATAGTTGATTCACTTTCGACCGATTTTGGGATGCGTTCTTTTGAGGTTGAAGGGAAACAAATAGAAATCAACAATCGTCCGGTATTTTTACGCGGCACATTGGAGTGCGCCATTTTCCCTAAAACAGGATACCCGCCAACGGATGTGGCTTCCTGGG
>JAHEMV010000216.1 GCA_024643455.1 Cytophagales bacterium | reverse complement strand
GATTGTGGCATTTGTAGTCTACACCTATAGGAAAACCATCAATGGAGTGCAAGCCTATATGCTATTGGGTATTTACACAATATTTACTTTATACGTTATTGGAAGAGGTGCAGATCATCCTTTTGCAAATGAAATTGCCACATATCTGAGAAGCATCGTTTCCTATCTCAACTTACTTTAAAATTTGTCTTCTTTTACGAAAAAGGTGTCTTTCAATTAATATTTTATTCGATTTTTTCATTTATTAAAAGAAAAATCACTTTTTTTAGATTGATCAAATAATTTTTCCAATTCAATTTTTTAAAACTAAATTGGGGTGTTTCACCATTAACTATTTTTGTTTTTAAAAGATTATTTAACCTAATAACGCTCCAAAATTTATGCAAACTGTAATGTATTTTTCCTCTGCCATGGGAGTAATCGCCCTTCTATTTGTAATATGGAAATCAGCCTGGGTAACCAAACAAGAAGTTGGAACAAAAAAAATGGCCAGTATAGCACATCATATTGCCACAGGAGCTATGGCCTTTCTCAAAGCTGAGTACAAGGTTTTGTTTGTTTTTGTATTAACTGTCGGAATCATTCTTTTTTTAAAGGGATCTTATGAAGAAAATTCGCACCCTTTATTAGCCTTATCTTTCGTAGTTGGTGCATTCTGCTCAGCTTTTGCAGGATTTTTGGGTATGCGTGTAGCTACCAAAGCAAATGTAAGGACTACCAATGCAGCACGCACTTCACTCGGGAAGGCACTTGAGGTAGCATTTGCTGGAGGATCAGTCATGGGGCTAGGTGTTGTGGGTCTTGGTGTACTTGGTCTAAGTTCACTTTTTTTATTATACACTTATTTATTTGGTGTTGATTTTGATAACATTGGGAAGGTACTCAATGTACTTGCAGGATTTTCACTTGGCGCCTCTTCCATTGCCCTGTTTGCCCGAGTAGGTGGTGGAATATATACTAAGGCTGCTGATGTTGGCGCTGACCTGGTTGGAAAAGTCGAAGCCGGAATTCCCGAAGATCATCCTTTGAATCCTGCTACTATAGCGGACAATGTCGGTGATAATGTCGGTGATGTCGCTGGAATGGGCGCTGACCTTTTTGAGTCCTATGTCGGTTCGATCATTGGTACGATGGTTCTTGGAGCATCTTTTGTTGTCCTTCCTGAATTTGCGTCATCCTATAATGGATTGGGTGCAGTAATGTTGCCACTTGTATTGGCTGGCTCAGGTATTATAATGTCTATCCTGGGTACTTTTTTTGTAAAGGTGAAAGAAGGAGGCAGCCCGCAGAAGGCATTGGATATTGGAGAATTTGGTTCATCAATATTGATGATCATTGTATCCGTATTTATTATAAAATTTATGTTGCCTGAAAGCTGGGTGATCGGTGATAAAACTTTTACAGCAATGGGTGTATTTTATGCAACGCTTGCGGGTCTGCTTGCTGGATTGGGTATAGGTAAAATTACCGAATTCCATACCGGAACCGGCAATTCTCCAGTTAGACTTATCGCCAGGCAATCCCTTACAGGAAGTGCTACAAACATAATTGCTGGAATAGGCGTGGGCATGTTTTCTACAGCAATCCCAATTATTTTAATTTCTGCAGCCATATTAATATCCTATTATTTTGCAGGGCTATACGGTATCGCCATCGCAGCAGTTGGAATGTTAGCCAACACGGGAATCCAACTTGCAGTAGACGCTTATGGACCAATTTCTGATAATGCCGGGGGGATTGCAGAAATGAGCAATTTACCGAAAGAAATACGTCAGCGAACTGATAAACTCGATGCGGTAGGAAACACGACAGCAGCGATTGGTAAAGGTTTTGCTGTTGGATCAGCCGCATTAACTGCCCTTGCCCTTTTTGCTGCCTATATGCAAGAAGCCAATTTAAGGAGTATTGATATATCAAAACCAACAGTGATGGTAGGTTTGTTGTTGGGAGCTATGCTTCCATTTGTTTTTTCTGCTCTTGCTATGAGTGCAGTAGGGCGTGCCGCTATGGCAATGATTGAAGAAGTGAGGCGTCAGTTCAATGAAATTCCTGCTTTAAAAAATGCCTTGGTTATCATGAAAAAATATGAATCTAATCTCGAAGGCGCAACCAAAGAGGAAATAGCGATATTTCAGAAAGCAGATGAAGCGGCTGAATATGACAAGTGCGTGGAAATCTCTACAAAAGCATCTTTAAAGGCAATGCTACTACCTGGGTTATTAGCTATTAGCTCACCTGTAATCATTGGTTTTATAGGTGGTGCGGAAATGCTCGGCGGACTTCTGGCCGGCGTTACAGCCTCGGGTGTATTAATGGCCATATTCCAATCAAACGCTGGCGGAGCTTGGGATAATGCTAAAAAAATGTTTGAAGAGGGGATTGAAATTGATGGGAAAATGTACCACAAAGGAAGTTATGGACACAAGGCAGCCGTTGTTGGAGACACTGTTGGTGATCCCTTTAAAGACACATCGGGTCCTTCGTTGAATATTTTATTGAAACTAATGTCTGTTGTGGCTTTGGTGATAGCGCATTCTATCGCTATCCCAAACGAACCATCCACTTCTTCTGTCATTATCGAAAATGTAATTACGGCATCATATGCTGAAGAAGGTTTTTACGATGAAGTTCTCTGCAATACCTTTTATATTAAACCGCTCAAACAAATTGAAAAAAATGATATTGAGCTATCAGAATCAGACAATACGCTTAAAAATAGTGTTCAGTGGATCGGTCTAAAGGAGGCTGACCTGGGTGTTTTTGGTTTTCAACATAATTAAAATTGACATTAGTACGCTTTTTAAACAAGTAGCATCCGTTTTCTTAATGGATCAGATTGGCTAATCCAATACTAAGCTTTACTTTTGCATTTTCAAAAACACAAATATGAATAACCCTGTGATCATTTTCTGCGCGTCAGCACTTGGAAAAGCCGTTCTTGAGATCTTTAAAAGTAATCAAGTAGTAGTCTATGGTTTCCTGGATGATGATAAATTACTTCATGGCTCGGAGATTGAAGATATTACTGTTTTGGGCGGTACTGATAATGATGAATACCTGAAAATAATCGGCAAAAATTGTGATGCCTTTATTGCATCGGATGATAACTCATGGAAGGCTTCTATGATCAAATCACTGAAAGAACGCCAAAAATCCATGCCAATAAATGCAATCCATAGTAGTGCACAAATCTCGACGTCAGCTGTACTTCACCACGGTATTCTGATCAACCAGGGTGTACAAATTGGTGCTAATACCGAATTGGGCAACCATTGTATGCTTCATTCAGGAGCGATTCTGGATTTCAATGTTACTGTTGGTGATTTTGTACAAATTGGTGCAGGGAGCATAATAAATTCAGGTGTAATAATTGGCGATGGAGCTTTTATCGGAAGTGGAGTAACAATTGTAAGCGGCGTAACCATTGGCGAAAAGGCCAGAGTAGGTGCAGGATCCGTAGTAATCAGTTCGGTTGAAAAAAAAGCTACTGTTTTTGGTAATCCAGCTCAATCCATAAAATAGCACTAAGCTACTGAGCATGTTAAATTTAAATTAGAATCGGATGGATTATTTAATATTACTCTACTACTGTTATACCAAAATCGAAGATCCGGAAACATTTCGACTCGACCATCATTTCTATTGTATCAAACACAATCTGAGGGGCAGAATTATTATCGCAGGTGAAGGAATAAATGGCACCATTTCTGGCTTGAAGGCTGATTGCGAAAAATACATGGCTGATTTACAGGCAGATCCACGGTTTGCTCATACGGAGTTTAAAATTGAGCCATTCGCTACTCATGCATTTCAGAAGTTGAATATCCGGGTAAAAGATGAAATTGTATATTCAGGGTTGAAGAACATCGATCCCACAAAAAAGACCGGAAAATATATCGAACCTCACGAGTTTAGAAAAATAAAAAACGAAGAGGATGTCGTGATAGTTGATGTCCGATCCAACTATGAACATAATGTAGGAAAATTTAAAAATGCCATTTCATTTGACATAGAAAACTTCCGTGACTTTCCAGACAAGGTTGCTGAACTTGAAAAATTCAAAGACAAAAAAGTAATTACCTATTGTACCGGAGGCATCAAGTGCGAAAAAGCGAGTGCCTATCTACTAGAAAAAGGTTTCACCAATGTGTATCAACTTCATGGGGGTATCATAAAATACGGAATAGAAGAGGGCGGTGAAGACTTTGATGGAAAATGCTATGTATTTGATAACCGAATTGTTGCCGATGTAAACAAAGTAAACCCATCCGTAATCAGTACATGCCATCTCTGCGGGGATCATTGCGATCGCATGGTAAACTGTGCTAATCCGGATTGCAACAAGCATGTACCGATATGTGAATCATGTGCTAAAGAGATGGAAGGCTCTTGTTCTGAAGCATGTAAAAATCATCCACGGAAACGACCTTATGATGGCAAAGGATATTACCCAAAAAACCTAAATGGATATAATCCTTACCGCGGAATAAAAAGGAAATGATTTCTTTAGGTTCTACACACGATTATTTTCATTTTTAGTATTTCAATAACTAATTAGCTAAAAATATCACATTTATATGAGACACTTTTTTGGACATGAATAAATTTTCTGAAGCAGATTTGATATTGAATAGTGACGGAAGTGTCTATCATCTAAATCTTAAGCCACACAATGTCTCGGACAACATTATTGTTGTCGGTGATCCAGGACGCGTTTATAGGATTAGCAAGCATTTCGACCAAATAGAGTTTGAAATGAATAAACGGGAGTTTATCACACATACAGGAATGTATAAAGGTAAACTCATTACGGTGATGAGCACCGGCATGGGTGTTGATAACATCGAAATTGCCATGATCGAACTGGATGCTTTGTTTAATATCGATCTCAAAAAAAGAATCCCCAAAGAAGAAAAAAGAAGTTTCAATATTATCCGTATTGGAACCTCTGGAGCCATCCAGGAAGATCTCAAAGTGGGCTCTGAAGTCTTATCTGAATACGGCATTGGCATGGACAATCTCATGCTTTATTATGCATACGATCAAACCGCTTTTGAATCGGAAATTGGCAACAAACTTCAGAAAGAGTTAAGCCTTCCATTTGCACCTTATCTTTCAAAATGCTCCGAAGTGCTTAGGAATAAATTCATTGATCATTTTCGACCAGGGAATACAGTTACTTCACCTGGGTTTTATGCTCCTCAAGGCAGGGAAATCAGACTGAAGGTGCAAAACCCAAAATTCCTTGACTTGATCACCCGATTCAATCACCAGGGATTCTGGCTGACTAATTTTGAAATGGAAACTGCTGCACTTTATGCCTTTGCCAATATGCTTGGGCATCATGCTATCAGTATTAACGCCATATTGGGTAACCGGGCTAAAGGGACATTTTCAAAAAATCCATACAAAACAATCGATTCAATAATTTTGAAAGTCCTCAATCACATTTAATTTTTATTTTTTAATTCTACTCATATTATGTTCGAAAATATCAAAGCCAAAGTACTGCCAAAAAACCAGCTCAAAACACTCAGAAAATCTCTTCATGATAAAAAGATCGTATTTGCTACCGGGTGTTATGATATTCTGCAATCAGGACATGCTGTGTTTTTTAACCAGTGTAAAGCATTTGGTGATATTCTGGTTGTGGGAGTTGGCAAGGATGAAACTCTAAGACAACTCAAAGGACCTGGGAGACCAGTCAATCCCGAAAATAATCGCCTTTATCTTGTCGCAGCTATGGAAGATGTGAACTATGCAGTGCTC
The DNA here is from genome assembly GCA_024643455.1 of Cytophagales bacterium. Classification (GTDB taxonomy): domain Bacteria; phylum Bacteroidota; class Bacteroidia; order Cytophagales; family Cyclobacteriaceae; genus JAAUQL01. Next base: position 2,661 of record JAHEMV010000216.1, on the reverse strand, counting down.
AATGATAATGAAATCGGGGAAGGGAAAATCGATTTCAAAGAAGTGCTTACAGCATTGAAACCAGATATTTTTATTTTAAATGAGGACGACTCTTCTGTAGAGCCTAAAAGAATACTTTGTGACGCTCTTGGAATAAAAATTGAATTCGTTGCACGTGAAGTTCCTGAAGAACTCATGCCAACTTCCACATCAAACATCATAAACAAAATAAATTACAGTCTGAAGGCTCCCTTACGAATCGACTTCGCAGGTGGTTGGGCTGATGTCCCTTATATTATGGAAGGGAAGAAAGGATACGTCTCCAATGTGGCAATCCGTCCATTGGTGGAATATAAAGGTGGAAAATTCAATTTTTCAGGATATCCTCGCGGAAGCGGATTGAGCACAAGCACAGCAGCCAAATTGCTTGAAATGCTCAATTCAAAAACCTACAACGCCGAACCTAAATCATTAGCAAATATTGGTGAAGACCTTTTTAATCTGGAAAATCAGGAATTGCAATGGTTTATTGGAAGACAGGATCAGTACGCCATTGTTTATGGTGGCTTTCACTGTTTTGAATTCGGGGATCATTATGCTAAACCACTTGACTTCAACATCTCCAACGAAACACTTGAAGAATTTCGGTCAAAACTGCTTTTGCTCCACACCAGTGAATCACGCAATGCACAGGTAGCTGTAGAAGAGGTTTATAAAAACTATAAATCGCCTACTGGTCAGCAAGCGCTTTCCGAATTAATAAATTGCGGATTGGAGTTTGCCAAGGCGCTTGAAAAAACAGATTTTAATACTTGTGCAAAGATCATAGAACGAAACTGGAATGCCCAAAAAATGCTGGCCCCTTCCTCCACTACCCCCAAGCTAGATGATATGTATGCTTACGCAAAAGAAAACGGAGCATTAGGAGGTAAACTTTGTGGTGCAGGAGGTGGTGGAGCATTTTTATTTTATACACACGATGTCGATCAACTCAAAAAAGCCATGAAACAAAAGTTTGTCGATGCCTTCGAAATTGATTTTGAGTTCGAATACCGATCTATAAAGGAATTGAATCAATTGTAAAGATGTATTGTTTAATTCCATCCAGTGACAAATTAAACAGTTAGGTTTTAACTTAAACCATTCATCTATCTCGAATTACCTTTCTCCATACCATGGGGCCATTGTTATGAAATTTATTTAATCTTCTTTGTAATTGTTCTTTTAGTTCTAATTTTGCAGAACCAAAAGAACCTTAAAAGTTATCGCTTCAGATGCTTACTGAAAAACATAAAGAGCTAATTGAGAAAATCGGCGTTTATTTTGAACTGGCAATGCCTCCTGCTGCTGCCAGAATTCTGGCTTTACTTATCGTCTCTGATCAGGATTCGTTGGTTTTTGAAGATATCCGGTCCAGCCTTAATCTGAGTAAAAGCGCTACTTCTAATGGAATTAATGCTCTTTTAGATTCAAAAAGAATAGAATACTACACAAAAATGGGGGATCGGAAACGGTATTTCAAATGGAATCCAACAAGTACGATCAATCACTTCAGGTCCGAAATAGAAAAGATATTAGGATTGAACACTTTATTCGAAAATACTATACAATTAAAACGAGACAAAGAATCGTATAATACAAAAATGCTTGGTGAATTATCAGATTTGATGCACTTTTTATATCAGGAAACATCAACTGTTTACGAGCAATGGAAAGAAAACAAACAACAAAAAGTTTATTAAAATGAAAGAGATCATCGATAATGTAGAACGGATACTACAAAATTATAATATCTCCCTACAAGAACTGAATCGATTTCCAGGTAAAAAATTTTTATCAGAGGCCTCAGATTTTAACCGATTACAACAATTGATTGAGCAACGATTTCATAAGCAACTAGGTGTAAAAGATGCCAAAGAATTAGAAATTTTACTTTTGACATACAATTACCTTTCGCATAATTAATATTTACCCATGGCCAAGATCGGCGTATTAAAGTGGAGAAAAATCACCTTTTTATTCAGGTTCGGATTAACTACCAGTTTGATCTTTGGTATCGTAGTTTATATTGAACTAAAAAAAATATTTATTCCACAGCTGGTTACGGGATTTTTATTCGGAGTGATGGTTGGAATACTGGAAGACATCGCATCTCACCGCAAAATTGTTTCCATTTCACTTCCTCTTCAATTCCTATTTAAGTTATTCGGGATTTTTCTAATCCTTATTCTTATATCCTCTCTTTTTTTACTGTCATTTGCAACATTTAGCGAAGTGGACATGAGCGCCATTTGGTCCACAATGAAAGAAAAAGGTGTCTCCGGACCCATCATTTCGTCTTTTTTTGTTGCCCTAATCGTTTCAACATATTTTCAAATCGAAAAATTAATCGGTAAAAAGTTGTTGGTGAATTATTTGAGTGGCAGGTATCGCAAACCTAAAAAAGAAATCAGGGTGTTTCTGTTCTTGGATCTCAAATCTTCTACGACAATATCTGAGAAGCTGGGAAATGAAACATATTACACATTTTTGAATGATGCGATTTATGACATGTCACAATCAATTATGGAGACACGTGCAGAAATTTATCAATATGTCGGCGATGAAATAGTATTTACCTGGACACTGGATAAAGGCATTACGAATAACAATTGCCTTCGCCTTTATGAAAAAATATCAGAT
>JAHEMV010000215.1 GCA_024643455.1 Cytophagales bacterium | reverse complement strand
CGGGCCCAGTTCATATAAAAGGACTTTCCATTGAATCGGAAGCTGCGCCGGTTATGGATATTCAGATCATCGATCATGATTTTCTGAATCTACTTGGGATAAAATTAATCGCTGGAAATAATATCCCATTGAGCCTTTCCTTTGAACCTATTCCCGAATTTAATGAACAATAAACCTACTCGGATTATATTTTTTCCAAAAGAAGGGCATATATTATTAATGAAACTGCTATGAAACAATTAGGGTGGCAATCTCCCGAGGAGGCACTAGGTAATGAAATTGACTTTGAAATTGGTGATGTAAAGTTAGCATTTGGACCAATTGTCGGGGTGGTAAAAGACTATCACCAGGAATCTCTAAGGAATACAATTGATCCAACAATCATGGTTTTCGAACCCATTTGGTTGAGGACTTTTCTTGTTAAGCTGGATACTGAGCACATTCAGGAGACCATCACAAAAATTAGTGCTACCTGGGACGAAATGTTTCCAAATTATCCAATAGAATATCATTTTTTAGATGACTTGTATGAAGCGCTATATAAAAACGACAGAATCCAATTGCAATTACTTTATCTTTTGAGTGGGCTTGCAATCGTTATTGCCTTTATCGGACTCTTCGGACTAATTGCCTATTCGCTTAAAACCAGGGTAAAAGAGATCGCTATTCGCAAAGTTGTTGGAAGTAACACTGCAGCCCTGATCAGTCTGATTAGTAAGGAATACATACTTATGATGATTTTCGCAGCAATAATTGCAATTCCGATTAGTTATTATTTTGTAAATTCCTGGTTAGAAACCTTTGCTTACAAAGTAGAAATCTCCTTTATATGGTATCTGTTTTCTTTAATAATTATAGGTTTTACAGCTCTTTTTATTATTAGCATTCAAACTATAAAAGCTGCCTCAGTCAACCCTGCGGAAATATTGCGAAACGAGTGACTTTCTATTCTGTCAATTCAGTGATCGGGGTCAGCTCCAGTTTTCTGAATTCAACCTCTGAACCTTCAGCCTGCACTGCAATCTGACCTTCACTGGCGGTGCTGTGATAACCAAAATTAACTAAATCACCATTCACCCATACCTTGACCTGATTTTGCAGACATTCAATCTTCATCGAATTCCATTCTCCAACCGCATTTTCCGAACTGTCGGTAAGATTGATAATGCGCCTCCCCTTACCTTCCGTAATACCCCAATTCTCCTTAGGGCCGCGCCGTTCTTCCATATCTGGCACAACGATATCCTCCACAATACACCAAAAATCCCCTGCATTTTCATGCATCATTTGCACCTCAATGGATTTTGGAAACATTTCATACAAGGCCCTTGGAGTTGACGCATAAACCAATACTCCACAGTTTCCAGGTTCTCCGGCAAAACGGTACTCTACTTCCAATCGGTAATCTTTATAAACAGCATCTGTAATTAGGTGCCCGCCCGGTGTACCTAGGCTCACCAGCATCCCATCCCGAACAATAAATGGATTAATCGCATCTGGATTTTTATCCATTTCGGGTACATCAACATGCCAGCCATCCAGGTTTTTGCCATTAAACAAACTGATCGTCTGTGCTTTTATAAAGCAGGCGTTTATTAAAATAAAAACGATAACAAATATTATTTTTCTTTCCATTTATGAATTGAATAGGTTGAAAATAAATATAATGAATAATATAAGCATCAAAATGCTGTAAATGGTTTTATTGTGCTTTGCCAGCCAATTTGGTAAATAAATATCGAAATTTTCCATGGTTGATTCAGAATAATTTCTGGCCCAAAAAGTAAGTGGGCAATTCCATTTATAAATCAGCAAAACGATAAACTCAAAGGCAAATGCTCCAATCCCCAGCCAGAATAGAAAATTGATCTGATTGGTAATTGCAGCATAATAGAGATAAATCAACACGATATTAAAAAATACCCAAATCGCTGTATGCAGTGACTTGATCAATACCAGTTTTTTATGACTATCGTTTGTATTCATTCCGGTAAACAAGTATTGTGTACAAATCAAAAAGGTATCGCTATTTCTAAGGCAAAGTTATTTTCTGGAGATCGCACTCCCATATACCTCTATCCAATCGAGTCTTGAACACGCATTAGATTCTCCTCCTCGCATCAGGTCAGTAAACCCAACTTCATCGACCTTACTTAAATCCAGCTGATCTTTCGACACTGGCCTTACTTCTTTTATTCTTTCCATATCCAGCAACCACCAATTGATGTCTTTAATATTAAACTCACAAACCCGCCAATCGCTTGATGGACCATCAAAAAGATCGCTAATCAACCATCGGCCATCGGCTAGCTTTAATATAACGCGAAGGGTATGAAACCCAGCTTGTTTGCTTCTCCATCGTATTTTCGCAAATGAAGAAAGATCGGCATAATCATCTTTGTGTTTCAATGTAACGGCCCATGAATCCAGACATAATCCGGACCAAACATAATAAGGATCATCAATGGGAGTATCATGATGACTTTTTTTCAAGCTATCCCTTCCAGGACCATAAGTAGTAAGTAGTACATCCGGATTAAGTATATGTTTTTGGTTGAGCGGAATTTCTGCTGGAATTTCTTTAAAGTCTTCCCTGAAAAACAAACCTGGCCGATAATCCTGAGCGGTAAGATTTGTGACGATGCCAAAAATAAAAAACAGTATAAGAAGTCTCATTTTTTCCATGAATTTTAATTAATGATTTTGAAAGATTATATCATTTTTATTCCATCGCAGGCATCCCGTAAGTTCCCCACTCCTCTTTGGAGGGGCCATATATTCCCGGAACAGGCAATTTTTCAAGACGCATCAAAATAGTCATTTGTGCTCTGTGATGTGTCTGGTGCAATACCAGCACAGACAACACTTTTCTCCTCTCCCAGGATTGGCCGTAAACGTCAATCTTTTCCATCAACCCCGCATCTGTCCATTTTTTTTGAATTTGTTTTATCAGGTCACCACTATGCTTTTTGTAGGCATGTATTATTTCTTCAAATGTCTCAGGAATGGGTAGGTTTTCAAGTGTGTCATGCTCTACAATACCAGCTCTGAAAGGCATTTCAGTAAGAGTCTGCGTGATATGCCAGGCCAATCGATCCAGCGACCGGATATTTTCGTTATCTTTTTTGGATTTCACACGATCCGGAATACTTGAAAATATTTTTAAAGTAAACGACTCCTCAGATTTCCAGTCTTCGATAAAGTCTTTGATTTTTCGATACATATCTCTTTGCGTTAAAAATGAAAAAAATATAGTTGTAAGAAATTAATTTTTCATGATGAAATGATCTAATGAAGATACGTTAAGGAAGAACATATTCAAAGTAGTAAAAATCAAAACAGTTAAATAATAAGGTTGATCTCAAAACAGTAACTGAATATTTGTTCATAACAATAGACAGCATGGAGGGATTCTATTTCACTTCAACATTCATGTTGGTTAGGGGAAATTTTCCACTCTCAATACAGTCAATATTCAACTAGAAGCGAACATAGTTAGCAGTAAAGATTTTATCTGGATTATCAGTCATAGTTATGTTTTCGAATACGAGTATATTGTGAAAAAGTAATATTTGCCTGAAATGAATAAATACTTCCGTATATAACCCATGAAAATTCTTATATTTTAGTTTGATAATTATGGGAATAAACTAATAGTCACTTTGGCATCACAATTTTTAATTCAAAGAAAAATATTTAAATGAGAAGAAAATATTTTTTGCTAGTAACATCCAGGACTATACTAATACTTACTTTTTCTTTCCTCGAAACACTGGCTTTCGCTCAGTTGAAAGACGGAGCTGAAAAAGTCAATTCTTTTGGGGGATTTGTTACAGCAACTAACAATGGTATATCTTTAATACCAACATTTTCATTAGGCAAACCAGCTGTGTTATTCGGTATGAACGTGGGAAGAAAATTGACTTTTGAACCTGAATTTCGCTTTTCCATGGAAGGGAAGCCTTGGGTTTTTATTTTTTGGTGGCGTTACAAATTTATCTATACCGAAAAAGTTCATTTGACAGCAGGAATTAATCCATCAATGCGTTTCGTTACGGTTCCAATTATAACAAATGGAGTAACAAATGAAGTTATAGTAATCAATCGAAATATTGCTTTAGATCTATCTCCAAATTATTATCTGACTAAAAATATAAGCATTGGAATGTATTACCTCAAATCACATAGTTTACAAAAAAATACAATTCAGAATACGGACTTTATTACCATCAATAGTGAATTTTCTCATATCAAACTGATCAAACGGTTTTATTTAAAGTTTAAACCCCAGTTTTACTTTTTAAAAATGGATGATAGACATGGATTCTACTTCACATCCAGACAGACCCTGGCAATGCAAGATTTCCCTGTTTCGATTGAGTCAGTAATCAACAAAGAAATAGATGCAAATATTTTAGGCAGTAAGAACTTTGTTTGGAATATCAGTTTGATTTATTCCTATGGCAAAAAGTATGTTGAACGAAAATTATAGTACCAGGATAAAAGTTTAATGTTTCTGTATTACCTCGTCGAAGTTGTGTTTTCTGATGCGTAGCCTATCAAGAGGGCCTATGTACCCAACCAAAAATTTGATTCAAGTAATCTTACAACAGAAAAATAATTAACAGATGAAAAAAGTACTTATTATCGGTGCAGGCTGAAGTCTTGCCAAAGCGGTTATCAATGAACTGAAAAATAAAGATGATGTAAAATTGATCCTTTTTGCCCGAAGTATAGCAAACACTCCAATTCAGGATTCTCAGAAGATTATCGAAGGTGATGCTTTACTTTATTCTGATGTGCTAAAAGCTGTCAAGGTCAGGATATTGTTTATGTCAACCTGGCTGGGAACCTGGAATCCATGGCCATGCAAGATAATGGCGTGAAAAGAGTTATAGCTATTCGTTCTATTGGGATGAAACTCCACTTAGATCGGTGTTGGTCCCCTATCGCAAATTAGCAGATGTCTTCGAAGCCTCCGAATTGGATTACACCATTTTAAGACCTGACTGGTTCACTAATGACAATGAGGTTGATAATGCCATTACTCACAAAGGTGAACCTGAAAGCGGTTCGGCTATATCACGAAAAAGTATCGTTGCATTCGTTTCAATGAAAGTGAAAAATCCAGATTTACACAAAAGGAAAAACCTGGGAATCAGTAAACCAATATTCTAAATCGTATGGTTTTTATCTGATTCTCTGAACAATCAAAGTACTTTTGATGTTAAAATAAAAATTAGTATTTGGAAATTAAGTCGGGACGAAATCTCTTTGAAGACTCTGGGTTTAAAAAATAATTAACCATAGTCTTAAATTAACCGAGTAACCCATTTTGACCTGAATGATAATATCAAATTATTTGAATTTTGTAATTTATTGTTTGTATAATGTTATTTCTTTTATTAGAAATAAGTCAAATTAGCAACCTGGAACTATTATTTAACCAAATTAGTACTTCATGGCCATCTTTAACCTTAAAATTAATGGAAGACAACAGCAAGTCGATGTTGATCCAAAAACACCCTTACTCTGGGTATTAAGAGACCATCTTAACCTTACGGGAACCAAATACGGCTGCGGCATTGCAATGTGCGGCGCCTGCACCATCCATCTCGAAGGTATAGCTATGCGATCATGCCAACTGTCAGTGTCCCAGATTGGAAATCAAGCCGTTACCACCATTGAGGGTCTCTCAGAAAATTGCGACCATCCACTTCAAAAAGCATGGCTCCAGCACGATGTCCCCCAATGCGGATATTGTCAGTCTGGGCAAATCATGAATGCTGCCGCCTTATTAAAGGCCAATCCAAATCCAAGTGATGAACAAATTGAAGCCGCCATGGATGGTAATATTTGCCGTTGCGGTACATATACTCGCATTAAGAAAGCAATCAAAACTGCTTCAACGTATCGGTAAACCTGGCGATCAGTCACTGATGGCATTATCTTCAAATACCTGGCTCAATAAGGACCATTAAACGCAAAAAAAATGACAATTCTAAAAACATCAATAGGAAGGCGATCTTTTATGAAATCCTCAGCGTTAGCTGGTGGAGGATTACTGCTCAGTTTTAACTGGTTAGCTTCATGTCAAACCAATAAAGAAGAAGTGCTAACCATGCCTAATGAGTGGTTTGAACTAAATGGTTATTTAAAAATAGGAGAAAATGGCGTGGCCACGCTAATGTCCCCTAACCCGGAATTTGGATCAAATGTCAAGACATCCATGCCAATGATTCTGGCTGATGAGTTAGACATAGATTGGAAAAATGTTATCGTAGAGCAAGCAGATTTCTTTCCTGAGCGATTTGAACGCCAATTTACTGGCGGTAGTCAGGGTATTCGTCAAGGTTGGAAACCACTCCGCAATGTGGGTGCTACAGCCAGACAAATGCTGATAGCTGCTGCCGCACAGACATGGGGGCTGCCAGCATCAGAAATTACCACTGAAGCAGGAACAATTCACCATAAACCAAGTGGTAAAAAAACAGGCTATGGCGACGTGGCCTCTTTGGCGGCAACACTCCCTGTACCCGAAGATGTAAAACTAAAAGATTTCAAAGATTTCAAAATCATTGGCACATCGAGAAAAAATGTCGATGGTCAAAATATTCTGACAGGCAAACCGATGTTTGGGATAGATCATACCCAGGATGGCATGTTGATCGCCATGATCGCACATCCCCCAGCTTTTGGATTGAAGGTGAAATCGGTAGATGATTCTGCTGCGAAATCAATGTCAGGAATAAAAAATATATTTACCATTAAAACACTTTCAGACGATTATGAAAGAAATGGTTTCGACACGACTTCGTTCACAGAGTTGGTAGTTGTTGTAGGAAATTCCACATGGGAAGTAATGAACGCCAAAAAGTCCCTGAAAATAGAATGGGAAAAAATGCCAGACACCAATATAATTGTTCAAGGAAGGGGTGGTAAACAAACTGTCAAAATTCCAGCTGGTTTGGAGAACACAACAGAACATTTATCCAAAATGGATGAATGGTCCAAAAAACCTGGAAATATTCTCAGAAGAGATGGTGATCCTGAAAGTGCTTTTAAAAAAGCAACCAAAATTCTTGAACGAACCTATACAGCTCCCTATCTGGCACACAACACCATGGAGCCGGTCAATTGTTTTGCTCATGTTACATCGGAAAAAGCCGAAATTTATGGCCCGATTCAAGCGCCGGAATTCATTTCGAATACACTCTCTTCCCGCCTGGGATTGCCAAAGGAAAATATCCATATTAAATTGGCCCGAATGGGAGGTGGATTTGGCCAAAGAGCCTATGGCCACCATATGGTAGAGGCTGCGGTCATCTCCCAAAAAATGAATGCACCAATCAAGCTCGTTTATTCCCGGGAGGATGACATGACATACGGAATTTATCGTCCTACCTACAGTGCGACGTATCGTGCTGCTTTGGATGAAAAGAATAACCTTCTGGCGTTCCATGTAAAAGCCGGTGGGATTCCGGAAACCCCAATTCATCCAAACCGATTCCCTGCAGGTGCTATAGACAACTATCTTGCGGAAGGTTGGCAGATTGAATCGAATATCACGATTGGAGCATTCCGTGCCCCAAGATCCAACTTTATAGCCGGTGCCGAACAGTCATTCCTGGATGAACTCGCAGAAGAGATGGGAAAAGATCCTATCGAATTCAGGATGGAACTTTTAAAACGAGCCAAGACAAATCCGGTTGGAAAAAACAACGATTACGATGCAGACCGATATGCAGGAGTGCTGGAATTGGTCCGTGAAAAATCAAATTGGAATTCGCCACAGCCCAATATTCATCGTGGAGTTTCAGCATATTTTTGCCACAACTCCTATGTAGCTGAAGTGCTTGATATTGTCAAACAAAATAATAATCCGGTCATTCAAAAGGTTACTGCAGCTGTGGATTGCGGAATTGTAATAAATCCCGATGCAGCTGCAAATATGGGTGAAGGAGCCATCGTAGACGGAATCGGGAATGCGCTATACGGTGAAATGACCTTTCAAAATGGGATCCCCCAAAAAAGTAATTTCGATAAATATCGAATGATCAGACATAGTGAAGCGCCCAAATCAATCGACATTCATTTTGTAGTCAGTGAGACAGATCCGACAGGTCTCGGTGAACCATTGTTCCCGCCGATTTTTGCTGCAACTGCAAACGCTTTGTATAAGGCAACTGGAAAGCGATACTATCAACAACCGTTTTTTGCTGAGGGAATCACTTTAGGGTAAATTAAAAAATGGAAATTGATATGTTCACTTTGTAGCTTGCTACCTGAGAATTGAAATAAATAGATATCGCTACTCACCATGTTAATGTTATGGCGTCGATATTCCGAACAAATGGGAAAGGCCACTGGCCATCGATATTTATTTCAGGATAAACTAATGTGTTTTACCATCTAGGGTGATTGGCACTATTTAATGTAAAAATTACTTCTGCAAAAGCTCCTTTGCGG
>JAHEMV010000696.1 GCA_024643455.1 Cytophagales bacterium | reverse complement strand
ATTGGAAATATAATATCAGGAATGATTGGTGGATTGCCAGTAACACAGGTAATTGTCAGAAGCTCTGCAAATCAACAATCCGGTGGGAAAACAAAAGCATCGGCAATTTTCCATGGGATTCTTATTTTACTTAGTATTATCACTATTCCGTATGCGCTAAATCTTATCCCCTTGGCGACGTTGGCAGCAATACTTCTGGTAGTTGGTTACAAACTTGCAAAGCCGGCACTTTTTAAAAAAATGTACAAACAAGGATTAGGTCAATTCGTCCCTTTTGTAATTACTATAGCTGGGATAGTATTAACTGATTTACTTATGGGAATCGCCCTGGGAATGATTGTTGCAGTATTTATCATTCTAAGAAACAACTTTAAAATCCCTTACAAAATGAAAAGAGAAAATCTTGAAGGTAAGGATAAATTCAAAATCATTTTGTCAGAAGATGTATCGTTTCTAAATAAGGCTTCTATTCAACAATCTCTGGACCAAATCCCAAATAATACACTTGTGGAGATCGACGCCAGAAATACGCATTTTATCCATCATGACGTGATAGAAATTATCGAAGATTTTGATGTAAACGCTAAAGCCAGAGGAATCGAGGTATCCATAATCGATTTATACACTGGAAAAGATTTGGATCCTCCTCAGCATTTTGAACTTAAGACTATAGAAAACTAAAAAATAATATAACAATGAGAACGCAAACTAAAGAAATACAGGAAAACTTAACACCAAAAGATGCACATAGAATTTTGGTAGATGGTAATAAACGATTTGTAGCAAATGTAAAGGCACAAAGAAACTTAAAAGAACAAGTTTTGGAAACGAGTGTCGGACAATATCCGTTTGCTGTGATTCTGAGCTGCATAGACTCCAGGGTTCCAGCTGAGCTGGTTTTTGACCAGGGAATCGGAGATATTTTCAGTGTACGAATAGCGGGAAATATTATAAATCAGGATATTCTCGCATCCATGGAATATGCATGTAAAGTGGCAGGCTCCAAAATTGTTGTAGCAATGGGCCATACAAAATGTGGTGCAGTGACTGCTGCATGTAACAATGTAGCATTAGGAAACATCACTTCCCTGCTCAATAAAATAAAACCCGCAGTCGATTTCATTGTAAACCAAAAAATTACTCTTAATGATGAAGGTATTGAAGCGGTAGCTGTTAAAAACGTAGCACTTTCCATTGAAAGAATTAGAAAAGAAAGTCCGGTTCTGGCTGAGATGGAAAAAAATGGAGAGATTGAAATCGTTAGCGCATTGTACAGCGTTGAAACTGGAGAAGTTGAGTTCTTCGATTTTTAAATAATTAAAAATAATATCGCAAATTCGCATTTTATCAGAGGTGAAATTAGATTTTCACCTCTGATTTTTTGTAGCTAATTTTTTACTCGATACATTTTGATGAATATTTTGATTTTGTATTCAAGAGGAACATATTTCTATCCTACATATATCTTGAAAATAAAACATTCCACATGAAACAATTGAGTCTAACAAAATACATTTCATTTCTTTTTTTGAATTAAAAGGATAGAGAAAATAAACGACCGATTTATGTGGTTCTGTTGAAAAAGGAATCTCTGAGTAGTTCGGGACGAATTGGACAATGCCGTTCAAATTTTTGAAAAGGGTGGGTTTACAATCCTCAATGTTACAAATAATCCAATAGAATCCACGGCCAACAACATTATCACTATAATTACCGATTACAATGGAGCGGATAAATGGCAAAGGGTGAGGTGTAGTTGTTCGTTTACTCTGCTGTCTTCCCGGTAAAGACCCTAACGCCCGGATTTATCGGATTGCCTGAGGCTCGGCGAAAAGCAACAACCTGACCAGTGTGATAAATAGCGTCCGCAATAGGCCCGTTGAGCATATTCCAGTAGGGAAACTCAATTGTATTTTCACCATTTTTAAAAATAATCCTATACTTTTCCATATCTCCTTCATTTCCTTCTTTCAATAGCGTACTGGTCATTTCCAAATTTTCCAGTGTCCTTTTTCTTAGTTCATCAAAAGACAAAGAATCTTCCGGTGCTGAGTTTACTTTATTTTGTGGCGCATTTACAATTGTCCGGGACAGTCCATAGATATGCTCGATAGTTTCTCTGGTAGTTCTACCATCTTCACTTGGCTTATAGTTTAGGTCTTCTGGCCTAAGACCTTCTGTCGCCCAATAATAGCGATACCCCAAACCATCCACCATACGCGCAGCTACATTTTCTGGCGTAAACGCCTCAGGAGCATCTGGAATTTGACGATACGGTAGTTGCATATTAAGGTGATCATCGCTTTGGGCTGGTGTTAGATT
>JAHEMV010000214.1 GCA_024643455.1 Cytophagales bacterium | reverse complement strand
CGTATTGTGTGATTCTGAAAATGGAGAAGTATTAACCGAGTTAGGAAAAGCGGATGTGTCCGGACTTTCCGGATGGACACCTCCAGAAGTTTTTACAGCAATTGCACGCGATGGAAAAACAACTATTTATGGGGCACTTTGGAAACCTTCCAATTTCGATCCAACGAAAAAATATCCAATAATTGATCACAGCTATACCGGTCCTCATACCCAAATGTTTCCGAAGGATTTTCGCCGTGGGTTGTCTATCGGAAATCAGTCTCTCGCTGAACTTGGGTTTATCGTGATGATGGTTGATGGCCTCGGTTCTTCAGGTCGATCTAAGGAATTCCATAATTATTCGTATAAAAATCTAGGAGGAAACCTCGCTGATCATGTTGGTGCCATTCGTCAGCTTGGGTCAAAATACAATTGGATTGATACCACCCGTGTAGGTATTTTTGGTCATTCTGCTGGAGGTTATGATGCAGGGCACGCTGTATTGGCATATCCGGACTTCTATAAAGTTGCTGTGGCCAGTTCTGCCGATCATGATCATAGAATGGAAAAGGCCTGGTGGCCTGAAATGTACATGGGCTGGCCTGTTGATTCGGCGTATCAGCTTCAATCAAATATTACCATGGCTGGAAACCTGAAAGGTAAGCTACTGATCACTCATGGAGGTATTGATGAGAATGTAAATCCTTCAGCGACATTTAAACTTGCAGAGGCTTTGATAAAAGCAGACAAGCAATTTGACATGCTCATTTTACCAAGTCAACATCACGGATACACTGGTACGCACTTAAAATACTTTACAAAAATACGCTGGAATTATTTCGTTGAAAATCTTTTAGGTGCAGAACCGATATGGGATATTGATTGGAAATACTAGATAGCAGATTTGTTGAAATAACCTACCCAATTGCGCTGGCTCCATGGGTTTTGGCCATAATTCTGCACCAAATGGGTTCTTCAAGCTATATACGCCTATCATACCAATACCGTATTGATTTCAAACCTTTTTTCAGAATCAGGTGTCTTGCAGATATTGCTAAAAAAATCATTGTATTCCCATGAAGGCCATTCTAATCCGTTTTTTCGCGATTGCTCTTTTTCTATCGATCGGTATTTCCTGCAATAAGGAGGATGAAGTCTGTCAGGAAAAAACATCGAATTCCTCATGTGTATGCACTGATCATTACCAACCTGTTTGTGGATGCAATGGTATTACCTATGGAAATTCATGCAATGCGGAATGCCTCGGAATAACGGAATATACTGCAGGTGAATGTAATTAAATCTGACCTTTAAACTTGGCTTCATTTCATTAAGCACTATTCACACTTTTTTTACTCAATAATAGCCTGATAAACCACATTTCTGAAATTCCTTTCAATAACCGAAGGATTATAGGGAACTGTCTGTGTCAGTATTATTCCGATGAGTTCTTCTTTCGGATCAACCCAAAAGAAGGTGTTGAAATATCCGGACCAGCCATAGGTGCCCGCACTTTCCGGATTTCCTGTTTCTCCTGGTTCTCCGGAAATAGTAAACCCAAAACCAAATCCGGTTCCTCTAGCCCAAAAATAATCTATATCAGACTGGGCAGAGGTCATTAATTCAATGGTTTTTCTGCCTAAAAAGTTCTTTCCATTATATTCACCTTTGTTCAATAGCATTTGAAGAAAAATATAATAATCACTTGCAGTGGAAACCAAACCTCCTCCACCAGAAAAATGCGACTTTGGACCATTATAGTGGTAATCTGAGGAATATCGCTCTGTTCCTTTTATGATTTCTCCATCAACCTGCTCAAGATTACCCTGAATGTTTAGTTTATTTAGTCCTGCCAGGCGTTTGACCTTATTTTTAGGGAGAAAGAAATACGTGTCATTCATATTTAAAGGATCGAATATTCTTTCCTTCAAATACTCATCCAATGGTTTTCCTGAAATAATTTCAATTAGGTAGCCGAGTACATCGGTGTTCAGGCCATACGTAAATTGTGAGCCTGGCTGGTGCATCAAAGGTAGTTTCGCCAGTCTTTTCACCATCTCTCCTATTGTTTCTTCTGTTTGAGTTAGACCATCAGAAATATTATTTGTTTTATATAATTCACTGATATACGGTTGGCCAAAAAAATTATAGGTAATTCCTGATGTTTGCGTTAACAAGTGTCTTATCGTAATGGGTGAAGTTGCATCAACCAAATGATACGGTTCCTTTTCTTTTGATTCATTCAATACCATCACCTTCATGTTTTTGAATTCCGGAATATATTTTGAAATGGGTTCATCTAACATGAATTTCCCTTCTTCAAAAAGCATCATAGCACCAACCGTGGTGATTGCTTTACTCATCGATGCAATTCTGAAAATTTGGTCCGATTCCATTTTTTTCTTTTCCTCCGCTCCTTTCTTTCCGAAGGCTTCCAGATAGGCAACTTTGTCATGACGAGCCACCAAGGTAACTGCACCGGAAATTATGCCTTTATCAATCATTTCATTCATTACATTTTCGATACGATCGATTCGTTCAGTTGAAAAGCCTAAATTTTCAGGCGAATCAAAAACCAATTCCTGAGCAAAAGCGAAATTGACAAGGAAGCAAATGGAAAAAATGGTGGAGATTAAATAACTGGTTTTAATTTTCATAGCGGGTCAGGTTTTAGGTTAATCCATCAATATACCTAATTATGTATGATCCGGAGTAAAATAGCCTTCTTTTTCATATGAATTTTCTCATAACTTTATGCATATGAAAAAGTTATATTTTTTACAGCCCCTTTTGATTGTTCTTATCCTTGGCCTGAGTTCCTTTTCTAACTCGGTAAAAGATAATCGGCTTTTTATAATTTCAATTAATGGCACACAGCTTGAAAATCTGAAAGATGGACTTAAAGTTTCAGAGCTTGGCATGTTGAAAATCAATATGCAAGATGAAAATGTAATGTTTATTTCCGTTGAAATATCCCTAACCCGGGGCACCAGAGCTGTTCAAGTTCAAAATATAAAAAGCAATCATTTTGACCTGGGAAGATTCAAAAGTCAGGCAAGAGCAGGAGATAGGATTGTCCTTGAAATAAAAGCACGAAAAGTCGACAATTTAACTCCAACAAATTATACATCCACATTTGCAGTGTTATAAAAGATCAACTCCAAAAGTTTTATAACTATAGTTATTTACCGCATAATTTGCTCTTTGACCTGATGGCTATTTTTTTGGGAGAAAAATATGGCAAACAAAAAAATCACTCAAAACCCACAGTTTTTTCCAACCCCAACTGATCAATATTTATCTGGCTCAACATTTCAATTCCAATTGTATTTTGGCCTTTGTCAAAATAATAAATCTGTTCATCAACCGTCCAGCTGGAAGGGTCTCCTGTGTTCCAGAAATAAAATGGTTCAACAGACTGATTGTTTATAGACATTGGTACAACTTTTCCATCCCCGTGTTGAATTGAATAGCGAAAGCTCAGATTATAATAACCTGATTCTGGCACTTCTACAGACCAGTTTATATTACTGCCTTCCATCAAATAACCTTTTTCACTATAATCCGAAATGATTTTATTGATCACACCTTGTTTCATTCCAGCGTTTTCACCTTCAAAAATAAGTTTGCCCTCCAATCGCGGATCAGAAGGTAATCGCAAGTCTGCTCCAATGATTTTCAGATCGTGCAATGCCCAGGTCATTGTTTTTTTCCAGTCAACATTACCCACCCGGTTGGTCCACATTGGATTAATGTTAATTTTCATGGCATTGGAAGCATATTTTTTAAAGTAGCTAATGGAGATTTTAAGGTTGCGGATTGCATTTTCCTGATCAACTAAATTGCCTCTCTTTCTGAAGAATTGAAGATCTGTGGCGGCTCTTATTTTGTAAGAATAGAATAATCCCATGTATGCCATCGACTGGATATCTAAGATTACTTTCATCAATTCACTATTTTCATGAACGTCTATCTTTTCGATGGATTTTAAGGCATTTTCTGCATTTGTTTTTAGTTTGTTGGCTACTTCGTACGGAGTTATTCCATCCAGGGATTTATCTGCGCTTACAGCGTCAACAAAATCAGGAATAGAAATATTCCCTGAAGCCGGATGTGGTGGAAGTGAAATAAAATCATTGATGTCATTATAGCGATAAGGTGTCCTGTTTGCCATATCCCTGCTCTGACACCCTTCGATATACCATTGAAAATCCAGGGCTCCCCAGTGAAAACCTGTAGTAAGCGGATAAACCATAGAGGTATTTTGCCATGCATCAAATAGTATAGTCGCATCAACCTGAGGATATGCCTGATGGATCATACTAATAAAGCGTTCATTTTCCATATTGGGATTATAGCCCAACCTACCCCAGATCATCCAATGATACCAGTGCTTGTCTAACTCAATTTGATTTGGGGTAGTCGGATATTTATCCAGAAATTCCCGGCCCCAGATATATTGATCAGAACCATAATAATAGCCACGAGAAACATCATATGGTATGTTTTTTATAAACTCACGTACAAAATCCGGGGCACCCCATCTGAAATAGTAGATATCATCATTGCGTAAGGTCCAGATAGTTTTCAAATTACCTTTAGTCTGTATATCTTTCACAAATCCTGTATGAAAAGGTTGGGTGGTGGAACTGTAAACATGAGCCTGGGCATATTTGAAACTATAAATAAATTCGATATCCGGGTGATCAATCAAGGGTTTGAATTTGTCTGCGATCTCCAGGGCTCCGGCATAATGTTGACGATGTACAAAGGTCATCTTTCTCCCGGGAGACTTTTCCAAAGCATCCACCATACCCTGAGCATATGTGTCAAAAGCCCAGTTTTCTTTTTCTTCGAATGTAGCGCCATGCATGTTTTCTCCGGTAGTGAGACCTATGCCTTTAAGGTCAGGATAGGTAAGCACCATGGCTTCTACACTCTTTTTAAAATAATCACGCGTAGTTTCATTATGGATTTCATCCGTTATTCCATATTTATTTTCTATGCCATAATCAAAAATATTCCAGGTAATGATGTAGAAATCAACATTGTGTTCTTTACCATATTTCATCACGGCTCTCCAGAAATCAATCTTTTCATCGATGGTCATGGTCTTCACGATTTCGAGTGTGTCCATCACCTCCGGTGCATCAAAACCCATACCTTCCAGCGGGTAGTCTTCTTTTAGGCTTCCAGCTGATCGCATCACATCATTCAGGGCTATATCTGGATAATCCGGAACTTTTACCATAGATGGAAAAGGGTGTAAATTCCATAATGAAATGAAGTTGTATCGGTAAGTTGCGAGATCATCGATGTATTCTTTCCAGAAATCCATGCTCCACATTTCAGGTATATTTTTCTGACCAGCATCACTAAAGTCGGAGTAGCTTGGGGTACGTACGTCTAGTGGAATGTTGAATTTGGTACCGCGCATAGCCATGTATGGATTTTCCATTACTGGTTTTATTGCTTCAATTCCAAAAAGTGAAATTTGTTCAGCCAGTTCCAGCCCACCATACATCAGTCCCGCCGGATCGTACCCAATCACGGCGATCTTTTTTCCTTGTATTTGCAAACTAAAACCTTCGGTCTCTATGGTTGAAGGTGCTTTAAAGCCATGGATTTTAAGCAATTTTTTATCGTTTTTTAGAATAAATACTATCGAAAAACCATCCGATACACTGGAAGTTTTTGTATCAGAAAACACTACATTCATGCTTTTTTTACTCAATTCCTTGCTTATGGCATTGATAGCAAACTGGGCTTGTGGTGTTTGAGGGGATTGAATATTGACGTTCTGGGCATATGTCGCACTACAAAGAAAAATACAGTATGCAACTGTAAAAAATGGGTGGATTTTCTTGAACATGGTAACTTGGTTTAAGAGGTAGTTAGTTTTTCTTATATTGAAACTCTTTGTTCAGGCGAACATTTTCGAAATCTTCGTTATCGGGTAGTGCAAAATGGTAGTCTTTCATTTTATCCAATAGTACAATCAGAGATCCTTCAGATTCAAATTCCATCACGTGACCACCTATTTTTTTATCATCAGCTATAAAATGGAAATGATAACCAGCTACATTGATGTTTCCGATGAATTCCGGACAAAAAAAGCCAATCATGGTTCCGGTGATGTTTTCACCTTCAAAAACCGGTCGGTTTGGAATCAATACATCAAGGCCATCAACAAAAGGTTTACTTTGCTTATTCAATCCACCCAATTTCAGCGTCTTAAAAACACCATGGATTTTAAAGGCATAAAAGAAGTTGGTAGACGGCAAAGCCTTGTTTATTTCTGACCTGAAGGTTTCAAAATTTACTGAATGATTGATAACGAATTGTGCATCCTCTTCAAAAAAGGCAGCATTGGCATATACAATCTCTTCGTCATCTTTACCTTCGGAGATCTCACCATTTTCCCGAATCCGATAGGGAATACCATCGAGCATTACCATTTCTCCATCCAAAAAGTCAAAAGATCCCAGACCAACATTACCCTTTGTTTTGAGTTCGCCCACAGTAAGATCGCCATCGAATACTTTATTAACAAAAGCCCACCAGATGGAATATTGGTAATACGTATCAGGCTTTGTCGATTCTTCCTGAACGGCGGTTATGCCGGATGAATCCTTTTCTTTCTGTTGTTCACAAGAGATGAAAAAATATAAGGTGCAAATACTAATTAAAGTGAGTTTTCTCATAGTAAATAGTCTGTTTTGATGTTTTATTAAATATAATGGAAACCATGTAAAAATACATGGTTAACTTTGGTGACTTATGCTGATTTATATGTTTGGGATTTATTTGCCTCAAAGGATTGAAAAAAACAATTATCCGAATACAATTAAAATCCTCAAGCAATGAGTTTGAACGCTTAATTTAAAGTACTGCACAGCATACTGTTTCCATTTTTATTTGAGCATTTGTAAGGTTTTCAATAAGACTGCATCTCATTCGCACCGCTCAGCGATACTTTTTTGTTACTTTTGCGGTTGACTATTTGACTACTAATTTTTATGGCTGTGAAAAGGGCAGTTTCTCCATCAAGTTTTGTACTACATATTTTTGCATTCATTATAATGCTTTTTGGTGTTTGGTCGCCACACAACCTGCATGCCGAAAGTAAGCGGGCATTTAAAATGCTTGAAAAAGGGGAATATGAAAAGCTGGTAGAATTGCTGCAGAAATCCATTGAAAAAGACAGTGTAAATACAGGCGCCAAATATGTTTTTTCGCTATTGTACCTCACTCCAAAATATTCCGATTACAACATAGACACTTCCTATTTTTTCATCAACAGTGCTATAACAGATTTTAAAATTCATGATGAAAAAGCAATTGAAAACCTGCTGAAGTTGGATATCAACGATTCAACCATGCAACTTCAAAAACGTGAGGTGGAGTTGCACGCATTCCGAAGAGCTAAGGCTAAGCACACGATCCCGGATTACAATTACTTTTTAAACTACTTCATTGGTGCTCTACAAACCGATAGTGTCATTGCCTTCAGAAACGAAATTGCTTTCAACGATGCCGTTCAGGCAAATACCTATGAAGCTTTCCAAAATTTTATACATACCTATCCAAGCGCCAAACAGGTTGATGCTGCCAATGCCAAATTTGAGGAGTTGCTTTACCTCACGATGACAAAAGATAAAAAGCTGGAAAGTTATGTTCGCTTTTTAAAGAACAATACGAAGACTCCATTCCGCGATGATGCGGAACGAAATATTTTTGAGATTTCCACAGCAAATAATGACCTGGATAGCTATATGACCTACATCGAGCAATATCCAAATAGCAAGATGAAAAGGAAAGCACTCGATCTTTTGTATCATAGTTTCAAAGCGCATTCCTCGGCTGAGGGCTTTGCCAACCGATTCAATATTTTACAAAAAGAGGATTCATTATTGCAAATTATCCATGCAGAAGCAGACTTTCTCTTCCCTATTTTTGAAATGGATCAATATGGCTTTTCAAAACTTAATGGAGATAAACTGATTGACTTTAGCTATTCAAAAATTAAGGAAACATACTATTGTGGAAAAATCGGTGATGATTTCCTGGAAGTGGAACTTGAAGGAAAACCAATGATTGTGTCACGTCTTGGAGGAATTATTTATCCCGGACAATATGACAATGTATCTGACCTGGGAAGTGGTGCACTAAAGATCGAAAAGGACGGATTTGTTGGCGTATATCATAAATCAGGGTTTAAGATTTTGGACTTTAATTATGAAGATGCTGCTTTGGTTGCTGATGCATTTATCAAATATAAACACAATGGAAAATGGGGATTAAAAAGCCTCATGAGTAGAGATGTCATCTCCCCTGAATTTGACGATATTTTTTCTGAAGGACGATTTGTAATCCTGAAAAAAAACGATCTTTTCGCAATTCAAAATGTAGAAAATCTCAGCAAGGCCGTTAACCTCCAAAAACCTGTATTGGAATTTAAGTATGATGATTACGAACTCATCTATGCATCACAATTGCT
>JAHEMV010000213.1 GCA_024643455.1 Cytophagales bacterium | reverse complement strand
TTTACCTGAGTCTGGATGGTAAATATAAAACTCCCATGTTTCTGGTGAAATAAGTTTCAAAACGCTATGTAGATTCTTTCGTAAAACGCCGATCTGCTCTAAAGCATCTTTAAAATTCATTCTATCATAGAATAATCGTTCAGACCAAATATTCTGATTATATACACATACACGCCCACCTGATTCGGCAATTATTTTTTTAGCCATGACATACCCATGCGCTTCAGAATCTGCCATATGAGCTAGGATTTCACTTATACTCCAGGAATCCGGTGTAGGTTTGAAATAAATAACATCGTCTTTTAACTTATTCAGTTGTTCTGCGAGGAGAGCATATGCTGACAAATACCTGGAAAGTGATTGTTTTATTTCCACAGTTTATTTTGGTTTATCTGGTAGATGAATTAGTACACAAAAGTTAATAATAAAACAGGAAAACTGCCAGTAAATCAGGAAATAAGAAGATCACTATTTTCAAAAAAAATTAAAAATAAACCGTGCAAGATTTATTTTAAAAAGTGCTTGTTAAACAACAGGAGGAAACTCCTCCTGTTGTTTATATCATATATTTTATCTTTTCAAATAAGCCGAATTACCTTATTAAGGTGACTCCGCCAGGTTGTTCAATTAGTCCGCGTTCCGGTTGTGTAATACTTTTAAACTTTATCACATATGCATAGGTTCCGATTGGTAGCATTTTCCCATCCTTCATGCCATTCCAACCTTCATTAGTCATAAAATCTAAATTGTTGGAATAGTAAACCAATTCCCCCCATCGATTATATATATAAATCTGAAACTCTCCCACAAACGTCGGAAATAAACGAAAAGTTTGATTTTCTGGAATTTGAGCATTTGGGCTAAAAGCAGTTGGTGCATAGATCACTGGAATACAATCAACATCAACTCTGGTAGTATCAAGCGTCCAGCAATTAAAAACATTTTCCAATTCAAAATTATAATTACCCTCTACAGTGATTTCAAATACACCAGGCATTGATTCAAAAATTTCATCCCCTGTTTCATAATCGTATGCTAAATAGGTGATGAAATCTCCTGGTTCTATCAATGCAACTTCATTGGATGGTGGCTCCGGGCAAATAACGAAACCAGGTTCGATGTTACTTGGCGTAACAGGAGCTCTGTTGATTTGTAAATCTCCTGATGTCGTACAATTCCCAGTTGCTCGATCTGTGACATCAGCTCGGTACAGTCCTTCATTAAAAGTTCCGAAACTGGCAACAGTATCCCGTAATTGAATATTATTTAGAAACCATTCATATCTGACTGCCTGATTCGAGGTTACATTTGCCGTTAAAGTAACCATGTTTCCATTCTGGCAGGCTTGCTGATCTACGGTAACGGCAACGCTTATGGGTTGATATACATCCACTTGCTGAATATCGGTCCCCTGGCATCCGGTATTTTGATCTCTAACTGTAATGTCATACTGGCCTGAGGTTGTTATCGTGATCGATGGAGCTGTTGAAGCAGTAGACCAAAGATAGGAATAATTCGATCCTGAAAGGTTTGTAACACCAACTTGTCGTGTACCATCACAACCATTATTTAGCGGATTGATAATCGGATCAGGCGAAGTTTCAAGACTTACTTGAGTAACTGCTGTAGTATCACAGGGAATTCCGCCGGCGGTTGATACTGTTACAAAATACTGCCCTGAACCACCTGCAAGAACATCTGGAGTTTGTTGGTTGCTCGAGAATCCATTTGGACCGCGCCAATCATAAAGTGCCCCGGCAGTAGATGATGATGCCGTAATCGTCGGATTATCACTACAAATATCAAATAGTGGCAAAACATTCAAATCAGCTACTGTCGGATCAGTAATTACGATTGACGTTTGTTGATTTGTACAACCAAATGCACTTACCAATAATGTATAAGTACTTCCTGGGATAGAATCAATTGAAAAATTGACCGTTGAACTACCCAGATTATTCGTAATGGTATCCGATTCAAAGACCTGTAATGATATCTCGTTGGTAAGTGTGTACCTGCCTCCACCAAAAGCCATCGGAGGAGGGCCAGCCGTGGAAGCGACAGTCACATCAATTTGTGAACCAAAACAAAATAGCGATGGTGGATTCACAGCAATGGTAAATTGTGGGCTTTGATCAATAACATTTATTGGGTAAGACTGTGAACAAGAACTTATATTATCTGAAACAACTAGTGTATACTGACCTGCTGGTATTGTTGGCAATATTGGGTTTGTCCCAATAGATGCATTTGACGAGTTGAACCACTCAACGGATAAATTAGCCAAACTACTGGTTATGCTTATCTGTCCGTCATTGTTACCGCAGTTGCTATTTGTTATTGTATAGGTTGCCATTGGAGTGGGATTTATAGATACAGTTATTGTGTCGTTATTTACACAACCTGTAAGACCATCTATGACATTTACCGTGTATTCAAAAACACCACTAATATTTGTGTTAACCGCTAGGAAACTGGTATTTCCAGGTACAATAATCCCATCTCTTCTCCAGGTAAAAGTATTGGGTGGATTACCATTAGGTAATCCAGTATTCAACGGTGGAATTGAATCCCCCTGACATATTGTAATATTTGGTCCCAGATCAAAAAGTGGCCTTCCATCAAAAACCTGGGTCGTATCTTCTGACTCACATCCGGCTGCATTTATAATTCGAACCGAATAATCGCCAGGTAAGGTAACCTGAATTGCCTGAGTAGTTTCACCTGTGCTCCAGATAAACTGTTTCCCTCCAGTATTTGTAGTATCCGCATCCAAAACCAGGGCACCATCACAAATTACATCAACCGGAGGAATAGTGGCATCATCAGGATAACCAGAAATATCTACCTGTTGCACGATAGTGGTATCCAACCCACAACGGTTAGTAACATTAAAAGCGACAGTGTAGACTGCTGCTGCAGTGTAAGTATGTGTTGCTGAATCGGTAGTAGCTGAACCGCCATCACCAAAAGTCCATAAAAACTCATCAATTATCGATGTTCCATTTCCTATAAATGTTGAAGTCTGATCTATACAGGCAGGAATTATTGTTGCTGCCGCCTGTGGAGTCTGTTGGAAATAGCTTTGCACGAAGTTGGGAAGGCCCAGTGAAGAAATTCCAGAGGTCAAATCAAAGCCATTTGAGATATAAGTGGAATTTGTCAAGGTGTCGTAATTTACAGTGATTGTGCCTAAAAACGATTGGCCATCACGTGCTACATAAACTTGCCCATCAGGACCTGTTTGTATTGCTCCCATATTGATACCGGGTTCATCGGCTAGTTCCGCCAAAGTTGATTCGACTGAATCTTTATCATAATTATGTAACTTCAATTCATACAATTTTGATGCTGGTGAAGTTGGATTATACACCGTTGCAAAAAGTTTTTCACTATCTCCGGAAAATTCTACACCATAAACCTGATAAGGAGGATTATTAACTGGCAATTCAATCTGTAGGTAATTGGACAATGTTCCAGTCATACCGTCAAAGTCAAAAATTTCTACATAATTTTTCCCTCCTGAAGTATATGCTACAGCCAATCTTCTTCCATCTGGTGAAAGTTTCATGTATCCCTGAGCTGATTCCTCTTCATTCAAATCATGTATCGAGCCAATGCTTGTTAGCACTGGATTTCCAATCCCCTGGTTTGTTATCGGATAAGCCCTGAAAGTATTATTTCCGAGTTCATGTGCTATTAGCCATACAAAACCTCCCGGATTGGTTGCTGTAATACGCTCAGTAGTTTTTTCAAATAATGGTTTCTCTTTAGTTACAACTTCTCCCAAGGTACCTCCTGCTATTTCTTTGAGGTCAACAACAGCATAATTTAGGATATACTCGTTGCTCGCATTGTACACTGGTTTTGTTGTGAATATGTAGAAAAGTGTCTCATCATTGGGGAATGGAATTATTATAGAGGATTGCGTAGAGCTATTATCTCCTCCGATACTTACGCCATTGGCCATTTGTATATTATCCTGGTCATATACCAGATTCCCATCTGTATAAAACAAGCTATTCCCATTTCTATCTGAAATAGAAGCAGCTCCTTCAGGTGTATTTAATTGCCCGTTTGTGACCGCTACTGGTGGCTGCTCATTGAAATCTATTCCTGCATTGGTCCCAAAATACCAAAAATTGGCATTTTGAACTTGTTCTCCATATTCTTCAATATTTATTCCATCATATGATGAGCATGTGCCATAATCAACTACTACCCAAAAATATCCGGTAGCATTTGATGAATCTACCGTTATTGTTTGTCCTGTCTCCCCAGTGCTCCAACGATACAATTGCCCATTGGCTCCTGCATCGAGTATCAAAGTTTCACCAGGGCATATCACTGTATCCTGACCCAGATCAACTGAATCCATCATTTGGATAACATTTACAAACTGAGTTATTGTATCGACTGATCCATTAATTCCGGCAATAAGCGTAACCGGATAATTCCCAGGTGCTGCATAAGTATGTATTGGAGCTATCAGATTTGACGTGTTGGTAGGCGACATAGGTTCACCAAAATCCCATCGGTAAAAATCAGCAGGAGGATCAAAGTTTGGATAAAACTTGGTAGGCGATCGCTCACACGTATTTTGATTCACAATTTCAAACGTGCTTGGTGAAAAATTTATTGGCGCCTTTGGTGCAAAAGCAGGAAACTGTCGGCCATTAAAATTATCATTTCCTAAAGGGACAGACTGGTATACGATATTAGATGCCAACGTATCATTAGGATTTACTATTCTCCCAACTCGTATAGGTCCGCCATTGACCGCCTGATATAAATGATATATTCTTCCATCGGGACCGATTTGAAGACCAAAGCTTCGATATAAAGGATTTGGATTTACAGGATCAAGTGAAGCAGTCGGATCGGTAAGATCATAGCGATACAAAACACCTTCCTGTATAGCATCGCCAAATCTTGAGATAAATATTTTAGTCCCGTCAGGTGACCATTCCACGTCATAAATAGCCTGACCTGCCGTATCAAAATTACCTGAGTTTGGTATTTCCTGAATAAATCCAAGTGTATCTACTGCTGGATCAAATTGTAATATCTGGATATTTGCTCCTGGATTATTTGGCGAAACCGCAATCTGTCCTGTTGCAGGATGATAAGAAAAATTAGCAGCTATCAGGCTTGATGGATTTGGAAGCGTTTTGATTAAAACCCTGTTATTACCATCAATGCGATAAAGTTTGTATTCTCCAGTTCCAGAATCTTGGACCAACAAAAAATAAAAATAGGGATCATTACCATATTCAAATACAAGCATCCCAGGGTTTACTGAGATAGGAATGGCAGGAGAAGGGGCAGCAACCATATCACCCAAAGGCGGTTCATTTAATGCTGGATTAGCATTCCCATCAACATTCATATTGATGGTGGCGAATTCGACTGTACCTGCTCCCGGGTAATTTGCAGAATTGGTAAAAATAAAAAACTGTTCGGGACTTCCTGGCCTTGGACTAATTGCTACACTCTGGTTAGCAGCAGTATTTCCATTTAGCGGGACACTTGAGGGCATGGTTTGATTTTTGGCATCAAATACGTTTTGCCCATCTGTATAAAACAACAAATCTCCTGATATTCGATCAGTGGCCACTCCAGATGCAGCATTACCAAATGGAGTCGATTGTGTATCCGTTTGATTGGGTTGATCATCTGATTTATTAAATTTTATGCCATAAACAGAATTACCAAAAAACCAGTTGTGCTTAGAGTAATCCTGGCCATAGGAAATCAATGAAAGCAATAAAAATGCATATAATAGCAGGCAATTCTTTCCTATAATTATTTTCAAACTATAAAATTCTTTCATAAGAATTAATCACGTTTCTGAAATATCACAATACAATTAATACGAAAGTTACTCAATAAATCGTATGTTCTTATAACTATTTTCATGCAGATTACCTGAAACTTTCGATGTGCAAGAAATAATAAAAAATATAATAAAAGTATATTTGTGACGTCCTATTTTTATATTTAAAACCAAAAGGTTGAATAATTTTTAATAAACTACTTAATGCTAAAAGGTTATACTGCTTTATTTATATTAACAATTGGGCTCACAACAGGCGTTTTTGCGCAAGACCCCCAGTTTTCTCAGTTTTACGCAGCACCACTTTACCTCAACCCAGCATTCGCGGGCTCATCGGAATTAGCCAGAGTAGGAATCAATTATCGAAATCAATGGCCTTCTTACCCGACTAATTTTGTAACGTATTCTGGTTATTTTGATTATTATTTTGATGAATACAATAGTGGCGTTGGTCTTTTGTTGCTTAGTGACGTCGAAGGATTGGCTGGATTAAAGACCAATAGTGTAGCCATGCAATATGCTTATCAATTAAGAATTACAGATGGATTGATCTTTAGGCCAGGTCTTGAAGGATCTTATGTGATGCGCAATATTGATAAAGGAAATTTAGTTTTTGGCGATCAGATCGATTTTGATGGTCAGTTTAAAGATGTTACTGATGACGCTATTATCAATGGAGATTTCAGAAATAATTATTTCGATTTCGGAGCTGGTGGCCTATTATATTCAGATCGTTTCTGGGTAGGTTTTTCTGCATTTCATTTGCTTACTCCAATGAATTCATTTATTGACGGAAATAGTGAACTGGATATAAAATATTCCGGTCATATGGGGTATAAAATATTATTGCCAACGGCAACAAATTTCAATTTTCCGGGTGGTTTCAGAGACATCAGCATTACACCAACAGTGCAATACAAACAACAGGGAAAATTTTCTCAATTAGATGCAGGACTCTATTTTACATACGAACCATTTGTATTTGGTACGTGGTATCGTGGTCTTCCTTTCAAACCAGTAGATGGAATTTCAAATCATGAATCACTCATTTTTCTGGTAGGAGTTTCTACAAATGGTCTGCACATTGGCTATAGTTTTGACTATACCCTTTCAAAATTAGGTATTGCAACCGGTGGAGCGCATGAGGTTTCGATCCGATATGAGTTCTTTATGGGCGATCCAAGAAAACCACCCAAAAACGTCCGAAAACTTCCTTGTCCAAAATTCTAGATTGCCTGATTTCCATTTGTTATTTAGAATAATCTAAATAATACAGGTGGGGTACATAAGATTTTATATTTTTGCACTCCAAAAAAACAATATATATGGAGGCACAAAGCATTTTGATCTTATTGTTATCAATTCTCACGTTTGATTTTTTATTTAATAAAATCCTTGAATACCTCAACATCAAAAGCATGAAGCCTGAGCTTCCTGAGGAAGTAAAAGGCATTTATGATGAAGGAAAGTACAAAAAATCCATAGCCTATGCCAAAGCCAATAATTCCTTTGGCTTACTCACATCGACATTTAGTTTCGTGCTTTCATTTGTTTTATTAGCCACCGGATTCTTTGGTTGGTTTGACGAAAAAGTGCATGTATACTTCCAAAATGAAGAACTGGTCTCCCTGGCATTTTTTGGAATCTTGTTTTTTGCTTCTGATATTATCAATATTCCTTTTAATCTGTATGACACGTTTGTGTTGGAAGAAAAATTTGGGTTTAATAAAACCACTCCTAAAACTTTCATATTGGATAAACTGAAAGGATACGCCCTTGCTTTAGTCATTGGAGGAATAATTTTATTTGTATTGCTAAAGCTCATTACGCTGTTTGGCCCCAATTTCTGGATTTATTTCTGGGTGGTGATTTCATGCTTTATATTATTTGTAAACATGTTTTATACTTCGTTGATACTCCCACTATTCAATAAACTTACTCCGCTGGCTGATGGTGAACTAAAAGAAGAAATCGAACGATATAGCAAAAAGGTAAATTTCCCATTAGACAATATTTTTGTGATTGACGGATCCAAACGATCTGCCAAATCAAATGCGTTTTTCTCCGGTATTGGTAAAAAGAAAAAAATTGTGCTTTACGATACACTCATAGAAAATCATTCGAAAGAAGAACTTGTAGCAGTACTGGCACATGAAGTCGGGCATTTCAAGAAAAAACATATTATTTCTGGATACATTTTATCTATTGTTCAGACGGGATTTACCTTATTTATCATGTCTTTGATCCTGTTCAGTCCTGAGATGTCCAAAGCATTAGGAGGAAGTCAATTGGCGATCCACCTAAACTTGTTGGCCTTTGGCATTTTATACTCTCCCATTTCTCATTTTATTGGAGTTTTTATGAATATGCTAAGCAGGAAAAATGAATTTGAAGCTGATGCGTTTGCAGCAGACACCTACAATGCACTGGAATTGCAAAGTGCTTTAAAAAGGCTTTCGGTGGACAACCTCAGCAATCTATTCCCACACCCAGCTTACGTGTTTATCAATTATTCTCATCCGCCCCTTCTGGAACGGTTAGCGGCTATGGAAAAGAAATAATGGTTAAAATTTCATGCCCACCTGATCATGGATTTTAAGCAACATTTCCATAAAAATTTAAGCTTGGCCTATCCGGTGATGATCAGTCATCTGGGGCAGGTGACCGTGCAGGTTG
>JAHEMV010000212.1 GCA_024643455.1 Cytophagales bacterium | reverse complement strand
ATACTGCTTTTTCAATTCTCTATTATTCTTAATTAATTTAATCTTGGTTTGTGCATCTTTGTATAATATTAATTATTAAGGATTATATAAAATAGCTAATATCATGAAGGTTCGATTTTTTCTCGGTTTTTTTGTTTTTTTAATTACTGCAGGGCAATTGCTTGCACAATACAGTGAAACTATAGTCAGTGATCGCCCAGGCCAGTCCAATAGTCCGAATACTGTTGGAAAAATGGTTTTGCAATTTCAAAGTGGTTTGCAGTTTGATGGGGCAAGCGATGAAAATTATAAGCAAAATGTTTTTTCCTGGCCTACTTTGATTCGGTTTGGAATAACTGATAAAATAGAGCTGCAGACACTGTGGGGATATCAAAATAGTAAAGCGGAGGTTTTAAATTTCGAATTTAAGGACAAAGGAATAAACCTGTCATCCTTTGGACTCCGTTTTAATATTTTTGAAGAAACAGAAAAAGCCCCTGCTCTTGGATTTGAATTCAACTACAAGACTAAAATGTTGTCAAAGGATTTCAAACCTGATCATCCTTCCTCCAAATTTAATATCATGGCTGCAAAAACCTT
This sequence comes from Cytophagales bacterium, assembly GCA_024643455.1. Classification (GTDB taxonomy): domain Bacteria; phylum Bacteroidota; class Bacteroidia; order Cytophagales; family Cyclobacteriaceae; genus JAAUQL01. The sequence continues at coordinate 7,945 of JAHEMV010000212.1, read as the reverse complement.
AACTGATCAACTAAGTTTGACTGCAAATCTAGGTGCTGATTTTGATGGAAATAGTAACTCCCATGATGGCTTTTATACTTTAAACCTGGTGCTTTCGGTTAATGAGGCCCTCAGCGTCTTTTTCGAAAATTACGGATATTTCAATGGTGACTATTTTGACACCTATTTTGATTTTGGAGCTGGCTATGTGCTTAATAATAATTTGCAGTTGGATGTTTTAGGTGGTTTTGGATATAATGATAATTTATTCCAATACTTTGTTAGTGGAGGAATATCGTACCGAATTACCAAATGGAGAAAAGAATAGACAATTAAGTGAAAAGAATAAAAAAACTTCTGAAATCCATGAAGGAGCAAAACCTTGATGGATTATTGATCATTTCTGAACCCAACATTGCCTACCTCACCGGCTTTACCGGTGACTCATCAAGACTTATTGTTTCAAAAAAAGGCTGTGTATTTCTGACAGATGGCAGATATATAGAACAAGCATCCAAGGAGATCAATAAAGAGATTGAGGTTTTTAAGTGGATCAATGACCAAAGATATGGTCCCGAGACCTACCAGAAATTTGTGGATGCGTTTAAGCTCAGTTCCATTGGTTTTGAAAGCAATATCATGAGTCATTACCTCCATCAGAAATTTCTGAATGGTGTCAAAAATGTGATCATGGTTCCTACAGATGGACTAGTGGAAAATCTGCGTATGGTTAAGGAAGCGAACGAAATAAAATCGCTGAGAAAAGCCTGTAGTATTTCGGACAAAGCACTGGAATTGACCCTGCCGATTATCAAAGCTGGAATTACTGAAAAGGAAATTGCAGCAAAACTGGAGTATAATATAAAAATGCAAGGGGCCGATGGCATCTCTTTTAGTACAATTGTTTTGTCTGGCAAAAAAACGTCATTACTCCATGGTCATCCAGCTAACAAAAAACTGGAGATAGGAGATTTTGTGCTACTTGATTTTGGGGCACTAATCAATAATTATCATGCCGATATGAGTCGGGTTTTTGTGATTGGAAAAGCAACGAACCAACAAAAAGAGATTTATGAGATCATCAAATCAGCGGAGATGAACGCGATTAAAAGTCTGAAAGAGGGTGCCCCGGGGACCTTGCCGGACGACATTGTTCGCAATAGCATTCCTCCAAAATACCTGCAGTATTACTATCCAGGCCTGGGCCATGGGGTTGGTCTTGAAATCCATGAAAATCCATTTATAAAAAATACCTCAGATTTTACATTCAAATCGGGAATGGTTGTCACCATTGAGCCGGGCATCTACATTCAGGAGTGGGGAGGCATGCGAATCGAAGATACTGTGCTGGTGACCAAAGAAGGATTTGAAATACTCACCAATTTCCCTAGAGATTTGATGGAAATTTAGCTGTTTTTTGAAACGCTATGGCTGATTGACTGACTACTCTCCAAAAGGCTAAATTCATATCGATCCAGTTTTCAAAAATATTAGTACAGTTTAGACGTGTGAGCTTGGTCACCTGAAGCTTGGGAAGTATGACCTACCTTTGAAATAAAAAACACGTAATGGTACATAATGTTGGAAAAATAGATCGGATCATCAGGTTGTCATTGGCTTTGGTTTTGGTAGCCTTGTATTACATGAATATTGCAGATGGAAATTATAATACCTATTTTTTATTTGGCACGGTGATGCTTTTCATCACCTCCATGCGCAAGTGCTGCCCGATCTATGCAATTTTGGGATTTGGCACATGTGGAATCGATTCTGATGGGAAAGAACCAATAATCCAGACCAAAAAAGTTAAGTTGAAATAGGACGTTGAATAATTGAGTTTACTTGCGTATTTTAGTTACTAAATGGCAAGTATCAAGTATTTTTTAGCTATTGGAGCATCTATTTTTTTTCTACACAAAAGCAACGCTCAAATTATACGGGGGCAGGTTTTTAATATTGAAACGGATAGCACAATTGCCTTTGCCAATGTATATTTCAATTCATCTTTTCAGGGAACAACAACAGATCAAAATGGCAAATTTGAGCTAAATACTACTGGTTATACCGGACAGGGAATTGTGATAAGTTGTATAGGATATGAGTCATGGATTTTGGAGTATTTTGAGCCTGATAAATTTTATAAAATCTATCTAAAACCCAGTACGATACTACTTAAAGAAATTTTAATTGTAGCTGACGATTGGCCCCAAAGCAAAAAAATCAAGCGATTTATACACGAATTTTTAGGTACTTCATTTAATGCATCGAAGTGTACTGTTGAAAATAAAGAAGATATTAATCTGGTTTACGATAAATCAATCAAAACACTCAAGGCGTATTGTTATAAACCCATAATCATCCAAAACAAGAGTTTGGGATATAAAATCACCTATTACCTTGACGAATTTGAGTGGAACCCAAATAACATGCATTATACCGGAAACTCACTTTTTGAAGAAGATACTTCGTTATCAGCGGAGGAAATTGTTCAAGTAATAAACCGTAGAAAGCAAACGTATTATGGTTCCAGAATGCATTTTTTTAGGGAGTTATGGAAAGGTGAATCTGCAGGTTTGGAGTTTTATGTTTCATACAAAGGGTCAAATAAAAAGATAAATGAAGATATGATAATTGATGAAAGTCATGAGCATGTGAAATATCTGTGCCCTGGGAAAGGGATAGTCATTACTTATCAGAAAAAAACCAGCTACATTGATTTTAAAGGAACTAATGAAGTTCTCTTTACTGGAAACGGTTATTTTGATCCAAAATATATACTATGGTCCGGAGAGATGGCCAACCAACGTGTTGGATATTTATTGCCTTATGAATACTGGCCATAGTTTGTTATGTAAAATTAATTATCTTGGTGTATGCCAATATCCTTCCCATTCGGTGCCCTGGGCTGGTCTTGGAACAGGACTAACTTCCACATATACGATTGTATCTGCATCAACTCCATAAGGCCCTTTTGCTGCGATCTTTCCTTTCGGATCAACTACCAGTGAACACCCTATTCCGTTCCAATCTTTCCATGGACCAGCGGTCATTTTGCCAACATTGCTGGCACTGGCTATCCATACTGCAAAATCCGTAGCTACAGGTTTGTAAGCATTTTCCCAAAGACTTCCATAAGGATCTTTTATATTATCATGATCTGGAGGTACTGCCCAACTGCTTGGTGATAAAATGACATCCGCGCCCATATATGCCAATGATCGCGTCAATACCTGGTTTTTGGTATTGGCATCAGCACAGATCAATAATCCAAAAGTACCATAGGGTGTTTGGCACACATTGAGTTTGTTGCCCAGGGCATAATATGGATGGCCTATATCCAACTCATTTATTTTGCGATGCGTCAGGATGATCTTCCCTTCCGGGTCAATGATAATCGCTGAATTAAAAACTTTGTCACCCGCTTTTTCAACTAATCCGGAACAAATGAAAACATGGTGTTTTTTGGCAAGACCAATTAATAATTGACACGTCTGACCGTCGGGGATGGACTGAGCTTCGGTCAGTGCCGAAGGATCTGTCCATCCCAAATCCATAGCCTCTGGCAATAATATCACATTGGCCTTATTCAGAGCAGCTTCATCGATCATGTCCCTGGCATGATTCAAGTTTGCTATTCGATCACCTCCGACAACGGTCATCTGAACGAGGGCCAGCTTAAACTTTTTTGGTGGGTTTTGAGCATGGATCGCATGACTGCCAATGGATATTCCTACTAATAAAACTAAAGAAAGAAGGCGCATTATATTATCGTTTAATAATCCATATTCACAAAAATCCTGCACTACAGTCGCTTAATTTTTATATCCCTAAACCATACTTCATGACCATGATCCTGAAGCACAATTTTGCCTTTGTTGTATGTTCCAAAGTCTGGCCAATAGGTAAATTTTGTGCTGGCAATGTTAGCTCTCCATGCATCATCCCATAGGTTGGTTGTATAAAGTTGTCTTCCATTCATGATTACTTCAAGTGTGTTATCCACTGAAATCACTTCCAGATTGTTCCAGCCTTCATTAATTACCAAATCCCTTGGGCCTGCTACCAGACTGTACAAGTCTCCAACACAATTTTTTTCTTCATCACACTCACGTTGATGCATAAGCTGAATTTCCGGTCCGGTTTGCCATGGGTAATCGTGCTCAGGCACTTCCTGAACAAACATCATAATTCCACTATTACTTGGGTTGCCAACTTTCCATTCCAGCTTTAAATGAAAGTTGTCGTATTCTTCATCCGTGGCAATATCACCTCCTCCAACTGCTTGTGTCAGGTCGCCAGCTCCGGGTACTGGGGTTACAATAATTTCCTTTGGATTCAGATGCAATGCACCATCTTCAATTTCCCAGGCGGTACCTTCACTTTTATTGTTATAGATATGCCAGCCGTTTTTTGTTTTTCCATCAAATAAGGTCTGCCATCCATCATCTACTTCGGAGGTTACAGTTGCAGTTTCTTCTTGTGATTCAGTGCTTTTTGGCTTTTGATCACATTGCATAAAAAATAAAGTGACGCCAATAAAAAGAATAATTTTTTTCATAATAAGTATAGGGTTTTGCTTTCCAATACAAGTTTGAAAAAGTCCAAACAAAAAGCAACGTGATGACATGGCATTTATAAATAAATAGAATTAAATCTTTAAGAATCATCCTTTTTTACAGAAATTAAGATTTTGCCACCATTCATATATCCCTTAATAAATCTTTTAATCCCATAAAAGAGGAAATCGTATTCATGGTTTTTTGAAGTAAAAATAGTTTCGTAAATCGTATATTTAGTATAATAAAAAAAGATCGCAGTTTTATTTAATTAAGATCAATCTGGATTTTTAGCGCTTAAAAAAATAGTAAAAGTGTCCCATTCAGTATCACAATATATAGCGTATAAAAAAATCTTTGACGGCAAAAGATATCCACTTGCTTTTGTCGATATGCAATTGCTGGATGAAAATATCAATCAATTACGACATCGAAGTGGGAAAACCCCGATCAGAATTGCCTCAAAATCCATCCGATGCGCCCACATCCTGGATTACATTTTAAATGCTGATGATCAGTTTAGTGGCATCATGTCTTTCTCTGGTGAGGAAGCAGTTTTTTTAAGCAAAAAAGGATTTGATGATATCCTTGTAGCCTACCCGGTCATTGATAAGGAAAGGATTGTTGAAGTTTGCCACGAACTTAAAAAAGGGAAATACATCAATCTCATGACTGACAAGCCGGAACATATCCGTATGATCAATGAAATTGGCAAGCAAAATGGAATAAAGATCCCCATTAGTATCGATATCGATATGTCTGTAGATTTTCCAGGTTTGCACTTTGGCGTTTGGCGATCATCTATACGAAAACCAATAAACCTGAAATCCTTTCTTGAGGAAATTAAAGAGATGGAGTTTGTGAGCCTTGAAGGCCTGATGGGTTATGAAGCCCAGATTGCCGGGGTCACGGACAATATCGAGGGTAAATGGTTAATGAATAATGTGATCCGGGCATTAAAAAAAATCTCTATTAAAAAAATTGCTTCTAAACGTGCGATTGCGGTTAAGATGATCAAAGACATGGGATTTGAATTAAAAATTGTGAATGGTGGAGGAACCGGTAGCCTGGAGTCAACTATAAACGAACCAGTGATCACGGAAGTTACTGTGGGTTCTGGTTTTTTCAATTCCCATTTGTTTGATAATTACTCTGCTTTCAAACACAAACCGGCAGCCGGATTTGCCTGCGCAATCAATCGTCATCCAGGAGAAGACATTTTCACGTGTTCCGGTGGAGGATATGTTGCTTCCGGATCGATCGAACGGCTGAAATTACCCTTACCATTTCTCCCCGAAGGAGCCAGACTTTTAGAAAATGAAGGAGCTGGAGAAGTGCAAACTCCCATCGTGTATAAAGGAAAGGAAACGTTAAAGATTGGTGATCCGGTATTTTTCAGGCATAGTAAGGCAGGTGAATTGTGCGAGCGATTTAACCACTTACTATTGATCAGAGATAATCAAATTGAAATGGAAGTTCCTACCTATCGTGGTGAGGGACAATGTTTTTTATAATAAGTGTGTGAATTTTTAAGGAAACAAAATAAGTTAAAATGAAAATAAGTGTTGTAAATCCATTGACCAGAGAACCGTTATACGATTTTGAAGCAATGGCAGGTAAGGAGTTGAGTGCAGTCTTTGAAAAAGCACGAAAAACGCAAAAGTTGGTTGGGATTATGTCTGTGAAACAACGGATTGATGAGGTGGTGAAAATTAGTAAATACCTGATCGAAAATTATAAAAGCATTTCTGATCGTGTGGTAAGCGAAACTGGCAAGACTCAGTTTGAAGCGCTTAGCAATGAAATTTTCGAAATCTGCGATAACATCGACTATTATCGCGACCATGCCGAAAAAATTCTGAAAGAAAAAACCGTCCATACTCCAATGATTCTGATGGGTAAAAAATCAAAAATCAGGTTTGAACCCATGGGAGTAGCCTTGATCATCGCTCCGTGGAATTATCCTCTAATTCAATGCTTTCTCCCCTCAATATTGGCTTTCCTCGCTGGAAATTCGGTTGTTTTCAAACCTTCTGAAGTAACCCCGCTCAAAGGGTTGTATGAGGATATCCTTGATGGCGCCGGATTTTTGAAAGATGCCATTCAAATTGTGTATGGTGGTAAAGAAACAGGTGCAGCACTTATAGAACAAAAACCCGACAAAATCCATTTCACAGGAAGCACACGGGCAGGCAAACAAATTATGGCTGCTGCTGCCAATCACCTTATTCCTGTAGATTTAGAACTTGGGGGAAAAGATCCTGCCATAGTCTTCGAAGATGTGGATATTGAAAAAACAGCCAATGGATTGGTTTGGGCTGCTTTTACGAATGCGGGGCAATCCTGCACTTCCATTGAACGATGCTACATTCATGAATCCATCTACGATGCCATGACTGAAAAAATTGTGGCGATTACCAAAAAATTACGCCTGGCAAATCAGGACTGTGAAGATTGTGAGGCAGATGTAGGGTGCATGACAGCAGATTTTCAGCTGAAAAAAGTGGAGATGCAATTGAAGGAAGCAATTCAGAAAGGAGCAAAAATCCTGTGCGGTGGAAAAACGATTTCCGGAACCCAAATCATGCCTCCAACTGTCGTTACTGATGTGACCGCAGATATGGAATTGATCTACGAAGAAACCTTTGGTCCAGTCTTACCATTGATAAAATTCTCCACCGAAGATGAAGTGATTGACTTGGCCAATGATAGCGTTTATGGTCTTAGTGCCAGCGTTTGGAGCAAAGATATGAAACGGACTGAACGCGTTGCTCATGCCCTGAAAGTAGGGAATGTGGCGATCAACAATCATATGCTTACCGAGGCCAATCCTGCTTTACCTTTTGGTGGTATAAAGAATAGCGGATTTGGTCGGTACAAAGGGGATTTTGGCTTGCATACTTTTTCTAATGTTAAATCCATTATTTCCGGGCCAAATAACAAAGTGATCGAGCCACATTGGTATCCTTTTACAAAACTAAAATTCGACACGTTCCCATTGCTCATGAAAGCCTTTTTTGCCCGTCCAAGAAAGTGGGTCCAATTCGCTTTGATAGGTATGAAGCTGGACAACATGGGAAATAAGGAAAAAATAAAAGTGAATGATTAACTTTTTAAAATTACACAGATGCAGGGAATATATGATTATATCATCGTAGGTGCCGGATCGGCAGGCGGAGTACTTTCGTATAATTTAGCCAAATCAGGAGCAAAGGTTCTGCTGATCGAAGCTGGAAGGCATTTTACTAAAGAAACGTTTCCACCAACAGAAGCGGATGCATCGGCCCAAATGTATTGGGGAGGAGGAATTGAATTTAGCAGTGATGCCCAAATGGCTTTTTTGCGTGGCAAACTTGTTGGTGGAGGCTCCGTAGTCAATCAGGCATTGATGGATCGGTTTGATGATGTCG
>JAHEMV010000695.1 GCA_024643455.1 Cytophagales bacterium | reverse complement strand
TATTCCATTGCAACTGTAACATCTTTCAAAAATGTGAGCTTATTTCTACTTAAGTTCTTATGTAAATATTTTTCCAAAAGGTAGAATTGATACACAAATAATTTACATGTTAAATAGGTGAAAGCATTTCTATTATTGTTTATAATATGTGGAGTTCATATTATGTGCTATAGCATAGTTTAAAAATTTTATTTCTAGTTTTCCAAATATTAACACCACTTAAAATTAAAGATCACTCATAACAATCAAGGATTAAATTATAGCCTTTATTTATTCAATTACTAAGTTCTTTTAATGATGACAGGTAAAACGAAAGTAGGAATTATTGGTCTTGGATTTATGGGTTCAACTCATTTCAGGATCTATAGAGATCACCCCATGTCTGAAGTTACAGCCATTGCTGATATCGACGAAGCCAAACTCCGAGGTGACTGGAGAAAGATCGTGGGTAATATTGGCAATGAAGACAATAGTCAGCCAATTGATCTGACTGGAATTTCTACTTATGCCAATGCCCTTGAATTAATCCGCGATCCGGATATTCAGCTAATAGATATTTGCGTTCCGACACCTTATCACAAAGAATATATTATGGCTGGCTTAAAGGCTGGCAAGCATGTACTCTGTGAAAAACCTATGACCAGAAAGACTATCGAGGCAAAGGAGATACTGGAATTTTATAAAAAGCAGAATAAATACCTGATGATCGGAATGTGTATAAGGTTTTGGCCAGAATATCAGCACGCCTATCAGATAGTGAAATCTGGAAAGATCGGACAGATAAAAAGCGCAACATTCAAAAGAATATCCCCAAGCCTGGACGGTAATGGATGGGAAAACTGGTTTATGAAAGAAAAATTAAGTGGAAGTGCACTATTGGACTTGCACTTGCATGACACTGATGCCATACATTACTTTTTTGGCAAACCAAAAAGTGTAACCTCTTTCGGATTGAAAGGATTTCGATCGGATCATGGGGTTGACCATGTATTGACACGATATGATTATGAAAATGAATCCTTGATTTTCAGTGAAGGAGGTTGGCCGGCAGCGGGAGGATCTCCCTTTGAAATGAGCTTTCTTATCGTTGGAGATAAGGGCACCATTCGACTTTCGGAAACCGGATATAAGATAATCTATGAAGATGGGACAATAGAAACACCAAATCCGGCAAAACCGAATTTACCTACAGGCTGGCATGTCGAAATTGATTATTTGCTAAACTGTATTCAAAAAAATATAAGACCGGATAAATACCTTACCATTGATGAAATGGTAGAATCCTTAGCAATAATCGAAGCTGAAGAAAGATCTATCAAAGAAAATAAAGCAATTGAAATTATTTATGGCTAAAATATAACTGGATTATGTACTATAAGGCAATTAACTATTGGGTATTAGGTGGGTTTGAAGGTGGAAAAAATCCTAAGGAAGCTATCGATGATGCCTCCAATCTGGGACTGGATGGTATCGAGCTGACTTTCGGCGAAGCTATCCCTGAAAATGCCAGCAAAGCAGAATGTAATGAGATCAAACAATACGCTGATGGTAAAGGTATTGGCCTTAAAACGATGGCCAGTGGATTCTTTTGGGGGTGTTCATTAAGTTCTTCTGATCCTGATGAAAGGAAAAAAGCCATAACATTTGCTCAGAAATATCTACAGGCAGCCGCCTATCTGGGTGTGGAAACCGTCTTGCTGATTCCAGGTGCGGTGGATGTTGCATGGGACGACAGTCGTCCAGTCACACCGTATCAGGAGGTTTGGGATAATGCTTCCGATTCCCTCAGAAATCTGGTGAAACTGGCTGGAGACCTAAATGTAAATATTGGCATTGAAAATGTCTGGAATAAATTTCTGCTATCTCCGATTGAAATGAAAATTTTCCTCGAACAGTTCAATTCATCACATATTGGGTCATATTTTGACGTCGCAAATGTGCTCATCAATGGTTATCCGGAACATTGGATTGATATTCTGGGAAATCATATAAAAGCCATACACATTAAAAATTTTACCAGAAATGATTGTGGAGGCGTATTGCATGGTTTTGGTGATAGTCTCAATGATGGGGATTTAAATTATGAGCAACTCAAAAAATCATTATCAGGCATCCATTATAAAGGGCCACTCACCGTGGAAATGATTCCATTTAGTAGATTACCGAACCTTGTATTGCCTGATATGGACCTGGCTAGAAAAGTCAGCAGGGAATTTCTTGAGTTGTTTTAGCGCTGCCAAAACACGTCGAGCTAAACTGAAAAAATCATCTTTATTTTTCAGGATGAAAAAAAGAGAGTTTTTATTGGATAGCTTTCAGTTAGTGTCTCAGGATAAGGC